>JAQVEI010000408.1 GCA_028697695.1 Lentimicrobiaceae bacterium | reverse complement strand
TTGTGATATGAGACCACCGTTGAGATGGGTGCGGGAATTGGTGTGGCCGCACGTGATATGTCCTTTAATAAATGAAGCTATGCCGGCATGTGAAGAGCCAGGTTCTTTTTGATAAAACTTTCGGATTATAGTATCTTTAATCAAATTGTATGTGGTGATGTATAATCAACCTCAAAAAAGAAGTGTGCCTGCTTTGAACTCCTGAATAAAACGGTTGTTGTAAGTATACCGCAGCCGACATGCCCGGTAAGCAGATAATTTTACGAATAAATACTCCGGTGAAGATATAGATTTTACACCCCTGCTGATGTATTTAATATAGTTGCATTTGAATCGGTACTTTAGAATTTATAAATTTATGAAAAAGCAAAGCGTCGCATACATACTTTACATTTTATTTATGATTGTATCGCCATTGTCTATAATGGGGCAACAGGAATACGGCATGGGGATTTCAGGCTTTTACGTTCATGAAAAGAACAACCTCGATATAGGCTTTACTACTCTTGATCTGCGAAATCAATTGGTTTACAGCAGAAATTATGAGGTAAATTACGGACTCAGATTTATTGGAGCCACCACCGGTAACCGTGGAGGCTATTTTGCCTTTGGGTATTTTACTGAACTTGTTTTGCGGCCGGACATGCGTTTTCAGCCCGGTTTAAATGTTGCTTTACTGGCAGGTGGGGGCGCCGAGGCACCGGATTATGATGGCTGGATGGCTCAGGGTGTGCTTTTTGCCCGGTATAAATTTTATAGTGGGACTTCCTTAAGTGCGGGATTAAACTATGCCCGGGTTTCCGGGGGTGAAATTGCAGGGTTTTCGCCCTGGCTGGGTCTGAACTGGCAACTTGAAAACATGAGTTATAAACGGTACGTAAGAACCCGCTTACCCAATAACGCTTTATATGGCGATTTTGGCATAGGCAGGTTTAAGAATGAAGAACTTATACTTGTCGGGGCAGGAGCAAGGCTGGCCTATGGCAAATATTTTTCAGGAGACTTCATGTTTCATACCATCGCGAACACTTTTGGAGGTTACATGCAAATGCTTATTTCTGGTGGGCCTGATCTTGCAATAGGTAACATCCACCTGTCGCCGGCTCTTATTTTTGGTTTGGGAGGTGGGGGTGCAGCCCAGACTAAAGGCGGCGGTCTTTATGGCGGCCAACTGGGACTGAATTATGTTGGTGAAAATCTCTTTGCCGGAATTAAATATCAATATGTAGATGCTTTTTCCAACGCATTTGGCTATCAGGGGTTGTTTGTTTCACTGGGTAAAACATTGCATGTTACCAGGGGTTATGCTTTAAGCTGGGACATGATTACCAAAGCATACATTGGTAAGGAGGGTTTTGGTAATATAGGAGCCCGGTTTACGGCTTTCGAATACGGCAGGTTCCGTATGGCTGGTACCACCTACTGGGCTTTAACACATGGTCGTGGCGCATATGCAGAGGGCCTCTTTGAGCTATTGCTTACTGCCTCTGAAAGGTTTCCCTTATATCTGGTTACTTCGGTGGGAGCTGGGGCCGGCGCGGGAATCAATCGTAAAACAGCCTCCTTTATCTATGGCGGAGGAATAGGTTATGCGATACCCTCATATAAATTTCCTTTTAGTCTGGAATGCGCTTATTGGGATGGAGGAAATATGCCACAATGGAGCCTTGGTTTATCATTCCGCATCAGTGAGTTGCAGTAATGAGCCAATCAACCACACTGATTTTTAAACTTAGCGTCTGGGACGAAATCTGGCTTAGGTGGGCTTTTTGAATTGTAATTTTATACCAGTGGCATTCATTTGTCTATCATGCCATACAGCATACTGATTTCTTCGGCCCAGAGAGATTCATCAGGTGTTTCAAGGATGATGGGCATGTTGTTGAAACGTTTGTCATTTACAATCCGCTTAAAAACTTCATTTCCCAGAACCCCTTTTCCAATACTGTCATGGCGATCCACGCGGCTACCCAATGGCTTTTTACTGTCGTTCAAGTGAATGCCTTTCAGGTATTGTAGTCCAATGATGCGGTCAAACTCAGTAAAGGTATTTTCGTAGGCTTCTTCTGAAATAAGATCATATCCGGAAGTAAACAAGTGGCAGGTATCCAGACATACGCCTGCACGCGTCCGGTCATCAACCAAATCAATCATAGCCCGCAACTGCTCAAAGGTATGTCCCAAATTGGTGCCCTGACCCGCGGTGTTTTCAAAAACTGCAATAACGCCTTTGGTTTTGGAGAGCGCGATGTTCACCGATTCTGCTATGCGTTTTATGCTCTCCTCGGGGCTTATTTGATTTAAATGGCTGCCCGGATGAAAGTTTAGCATAGTGATACCAAGTTGCTCGCACCGCTGCATTTCATCCAGAAAAGCATCTCTGGATTTTTGAATCTCTTCCTTGCCCGGGTGACCCAGGTTAATGAGGTAACTATCGTGTGGAAGGATGTGATCCGGGCTGTAACCTTTTAAATCGCAGTTTTTCTTGAAGCCTTCTATATTTTCGTCAGTCAGGGGTGCGGCCTTCCATTGTCGCTGGTTTTTGGTAAAAAGAGCAAAAGCTTTTGCTCCTATGGCTGCTGCATTCAGTGGGGCATTTTCTACACCACCTGAAGCACTAACATGGGCACCAATGTATTTCATAATTGTATTGTTTGATACACAAAGAAGCGGAATGCATAGTGCAGTTCCGCTTTCAGGTTTTACATATAATTACAGTAAGGTATTTAAGTTGATTACTTACTTAGGAAGGCATTGTACATCCAGGCAAGCTTTTCTTTTTCACGAATATAATCACCTGCCTGAGCATTGGTACCCTCATCATCATATTTTGCAGAGAGATCCAATATTTCGCGCTCTTTTTTTAGTAAAATGGCAAAGGCATCCAGTATGTGTTGTACACAGGTGTTGCCATCGGTTGCATTTTCAACCGGTTTGATTTCCGATATTTCAAGATATTTGGCAAAAGTATGTAGAGGGGTGCCACCTAAAGTAAGTACCCTTTCTGCAATTTCATCAATTTTTACCTGAAGGTCGGTGTAGAGTTCCTCAAACTTTGCATGTAGTTCGAAAAACTTGGGACCTTTAATGTTCCAATGAAAGCCACGGGTGTTCTGATAAAAGATCTCGTAGTTTGAGAGCAGATCGTTTAACTTTTCAATCAGTTTTGGTGTTGCTTCTTTGTCTAGTCCAATGATGTTCTTTTTCATGTGAAAAAATTTTAAAAGTGAATGTTTATTTTAGGTTTCAAATTCTCCGCTGATTTGCAGGCGAATTTCGTTTATTTTAAATCCTTTAATCTGTTTTTTGTTAAAATAATTCTTTAG
>JAQVEI010000407.1 GCA_028697695.1 Lentimicrobiaceae bacterium | reverse complement strand
AACCCGGTGGGGAAACCGGCTCCGCCGCGGCCCTTTAAGCCGCTGTCAATCAGGTCAAGTATAATTTCTTCAGCCGGCCTTTGTAAGGTTTTTTCCAGTACGGCAAAAGGAGAGCAGGTTTTGTCGATCTCAAAAATAATATCAACTTTTTTTAATTTCTTTTCCATAATGAGTGTGTGTTTTGGTGCGTTTGTTCCAGATCATTGTGACTTTTTGGCATAGGATGCAATAATATCCAATGCTTTTTCAACCGTTAAATCAGGGTAAATATCATCGTTTACCAGCATCACAGGTCCTTTGTGACACCAGCCCAGGCAGTTGGCGGTAAGTAAAGTGAACTGATTGTCACTCGTGGTCTCGCCAGCCTTTATTTTTAAAGTATTGCACAGTGCATTCATAATTTCATCCTTGCCTTTCATGTGGCAGGTAATGGTTTTGCATACCCGGATGATGTTTTTTCCCCGCGGTACGGTGTCTAAAAAAGTATAAAATGATGCTGTACTGTAAACCTCAGCAGCCGAAAGATCCAACTCCCGGGCTACACAAAGCATGGCTTCTTCAGAAAGAAATTTCTCCTGTTGAACAATTCCTTGAAGTACAGGCATCAGGCTGTTACGGGTCCGGCCATTTTTTTCTACCAGATCCTTTACCATCAGTTGTGTTGTTGACATTATTCCTCCAATTTTAGTGCATTATTGATTAAGTGTGACTTGTGAATCGATTAACAACTCTATTCAAAAGTAGTAAATCTTTTGTTAATTGATTCACAATAACAGTATTTTTTTACCTTAAAAAGCTTATTTATAGGCATTCTAAATAGTTTATCCTTAAATGATTGAAATAGATTGACATTGCCCAATGATTTTAAGCTTTAACGAACAAATTTTTCTCCTGTTGCTGCTGCAAAAATTCCATTTTTTCATTTGCTGGTGACTGTGAAGCGTACATCTGATAGGAGCACTATTTTTTATATTTTTGCGTCATGCACGAATGGAGGTATTGTATTGAACTGGCGTATCATGGTGGCCGCTATCATGGCTGGCAGTTACAGCCAAATGATGTAACCGTTCAGCAAAAGCTGGAGGAAGCACTTCATATGATCTCCCGCTATAAAATCAGGCTTACGGGTGCTGGTCGGACAGATACCGGGGTTCATGCCCGCCGTTTCTTTGCGCATTTTGATTTAAGCCTTAGATTAAGCGATGATGAAATTAAACAATGGGTATATCGCCTTAACCGTGTTTTAGCGGTTGACATAGTGGTGTATGCCATTCATAGGGTTTCTGCTGATTTTCATGCCCGATTCACTGCGATTTCGCGAACCTACCGCTATTTTATCCTCAAATCCAAAGATCCCTTCCAACTTGAGTTTGCCTACAGACCCGGTGTGGACCTTAATGTTGAACAGATGCGTATTGCAGCGGATATTTTTAAGCAATACTCTCATTTTTCGTGTTTCACCAAATCGAATACCCAGGTGAACAATTATAACTGCAACATTCTTGAGTCGGTACTTATGGAAACGGAAAACATGCTTATTTATCAGGTGAGTGCCAACCGTTTTCTGCGCAATATGGTCCGGGCCATGGTCGGCACTTTGTTGGAAGCGGGAAAAGGACGAATGGACGCCGATGCATTACATCAATTGCTTATTTCCGGTACACGGAGTGACGCCGGAGAATCTGTACCGGCCAAAGGTTTATTTTTAGAAAATATCCTATATCCAGCCGGTAGCTTCGGTCAACATTGATTGCTGTTAAATTATGGCTTTAAAAAGGTGGTAAGTAAGTGTAATGCTTACGGCAAGTTTCATAATAACGCCGGCCAAAAATCCTACAAAAGAACCAAACCCTGCCCTTAATGCTGCAGTGGTATTGTTTCCTGCCAACAGCTCTCCTGTTATGGCACCCAATAATGGGCCGGCAATAAGGCCAAAAGGCGGGAAGAAAATTATTCCCAGCAGCAGGCCTATAGCCGCGCCCCAGACACCTCCCTGGGTACCTCCAAATTTTCGCGTTCCCCAAATGGGTACGTAATAATCAAGCAGGGTGATAATTATGGTAATTATCAACCAGATTATTAAAAACCTGGAGCTAAACGGAGGCTGGGAAAGGCTAAACTGCAACAGCAGCAATGCCAGGTAGTTTAAGGGCGGCCCCGGGATAAATGGCAGAATGCATCCTACTATTCCGGCAACCGCAAGTACCACACTCAATGTTATCCACAACCACTCCATAATATTTTCGTTTAAAAGGTAAATATAGGCATAATTTTAAAAATTAATACGTTCGGAGGTGTAAAAATTATTCTATAAAAAGCTGTGGAACAATTTACTGTATTGGTTAGGCGGCAGTGTATCCTATTATAAATTTTCAATGGTGTTTAACCGATAATAGAAATGCAGCTTAATTGGCCTTTTATCCCTTAAAATAATTGCCCAGGTCATTGAAACAATGCTCAAACATAAATGGCGTGAAATTTGTTATTTTATGAATGCTTTAAACTTAAACAAGTATGAAATTATCTCCAGTTAAGCTGACAGGCATATTGATTTTGATTTTTCCTTTATTGATTGCCTGCCAGGCTCAAAATTCAAAAGAAGACACTATGGATTCGAACAAAAATAAGTTGACTGAAAAGATTTTTAAGACGGATGAAGAATGGCGCAATGAGCTTACAGATGCTCAATACAGGATACTGCGTGAGAAAGGTACGGAGCGGCCAGGCACAGGCTTGTATGATCAGTTTTTTGTTAAAGGCACTTATTATTGTGCAGGTTGCGGCCTGGAGTTATTCCGTAGCGGAAGCAAGTATGATGCCGGATGCGGATGGCCAAGTTTTAGCCAACCCTCAAAAAATGAGCATGTAGATGAACACATTGACCGAAGTTTTGGAATGGTTCGCACTGAGGTGGTTTGTTCCCGCTGTGGTGGTCACCTGGGGCATGTGTTTAATGATGGCCCGCCACCCACCGGATTAAGGTACTGCATAAATTCAGAATCTTTGGAATTCAAAGCAGATGAGCAGGAAAGCAAGTAAGAGTATGGCACTACAGGGGTCAAAATGAAATCCCGTCTAATCATAAATTCATGGCGCCAATCCTTTAACAAGGAAGTACATTGATGATTTTTGAAACCGGAAATTATTTGGTTTTAATGAAATTAAACTCAGTAAAGTCAAAATCAGGATTAGGCACGTCGATCAGCAGTTGATGGACTTTGCTGTCCATTCCAAGGATAAATGCAGCCTTTCCACCACCCAATGAGGGTACATCGTGAAATTTTATTTCAAAAGTATTGTACTGCCAGTGCTTCAACGGGCTGTGGA
>JAQVEI010000406.1 GCA_028697695.1 Lentimicrobiaceae bacterium | reverse complement strand
AGTAAGCCCTTCTTTAAACCGGTGGCTTTCATCATGCTGCCAATCACCGAAAGGCCATACACATAGCCCGAACAGCCCAGGTTAATATCCAGCGCCATGCAGGTTTTGGGCAGCTTTAGCTTGTCCTGCAGTATAGTGGAAGTAGAAGGAATGATGTAGTCGCGGCTTTGCGAAACAAAAATCAATATCTGAATGTCATTACGCTCCCATTTAAGTTCATCCAGCAGTTGTTCGGCAGCCTGAAAACACAGATCGGAAGTTGTTTGCCCAGGCTCAGCCACATGCCGGGTTTCCACCCCTATGGTTTTAATTACCTGCTCGCGTTCCTTCTGCTTTATCCAGCCATAATCATGGTTGGAAAGAACTTTTGCAGGAACACAGGCGGAAATTCCGGCCAGGCGAATATCACTGATTTCAAAAATTGCCATAAAATGTATAGTGAATGGTCATAAAGGGCAGTTATGCAACTCCCTTTGCACAAAAATACAGTATTTTTAAGTAATAGCCGGTGACGATTGAACAATTTCGGCCCATAGCACTGCAAAAGCCCATATATCCCGGCCCGGTTATTCCTTAGGAGTAGAAAACCGCAAGTGAAATCAGCGAAAACCAATGCCATATGCAGGATTTAATGAAGAATCTCAACAGACCGGGTTGGGCTGTATGCTTCTTTTATATATTTTTACCGGACAACTGCTATAGTTGAGCCGGGCTAAAGTTTTTTATCGCTTAACTTTTCATTAAAATCAATGATAGAAATACAGCAACTGCACAAATCGTTTGACAAGGAAATAGTACTGTATGGGATCAATCTTACCATCCGTAAAGGTTCGATATACACCTTGCTGGGCAGAAACGGAGCCGGAAAGACAACATTAATAGATCTTGTTCTCGACCTTATTCAGCCAGACAGCGGCAAGATATACATTAATCAACGTCCTCACCATACATTGAGTAGAGCAGAGAAATCAAGCATCGGAGTGGTTGGAGAAAATTTGGCACTGATTGAAGAATTTAGCGGGTATGATTTCCTTAAGTTTGTCGGACGGATATACAAATTGCCATCTGACATAATAACAAGGAGATTACACGACCTCTTTAATTATTTTTTTGAGGATACAGACCATTTGAAGAAAAGCATTTCCACTTATTCAACGGGGATGAAAAAAAAGGTTGCTTTTTGCGCTGCCGTAATGCATACACCCGAAATACTTATACTTGATGAACCCTTTTCCGGCCTCGACCCGCTGGCTGCTACGCAGATGATTGAATTTTTAAAATTGTACGCCTCCAAAGAAAGAACACTGTTTATTTCATCACACGACCTGAACTATGTGGAAAAAATAGCTACACATATTGGGGTATTAGAAAATGGTAATTTGCTGTTTAACGATACGCTCGAAAGTTTTACGAAAAATGGACAAAGTGCCATAGACAGAGCTTTGTTAAACCTTTTGAAACCCGGTGTAAAGGACATCAAAACCATAGACTGGATATGATCAGGAAGTTGTTCCTATTTAAAATAAAATATTACTTAAAACGGAACAGGACTCCCGGGAGAATGGTATTGTCGCTCCTTGTGATATTAAGTGCGATAATTTATGGCCTTTCATACCAAATCCTGAAACAGATGTGTGAATCGGGAATAGTTGAAAATCTGTCTGCCAACGACACTATGAAATACACCCTTCTTCTTATTTTCGCTGTTTCTATCGGAAGAATGATTTTCCCGGCTTATAAACCCATTACATTATTGTATCCCAAATTTTACCCATCTCCTACAAGCCATAGATATGTCGCCTCCGTTATAAATGAACTGACGCAGCCTTTCTTTTTTTATATGTTAATCTTTATCGTTTCCGGAAGTCTTTTTACAAAGACTCCCGATTTTGAATTTCTGTGTTTGGCAGTATTATTTATGGTCGGCGGTCATTTATTGAGAAGAAGCATTCAATATTTCATAGATTTTAAACTTACATTGATGGGAAAGCTATCAATGATTGTAATATTACTGGTAATGAGCTTATTTGTTGTGATTAAAATCCGGTTCCATGATCCTTTTTTTGTTTTTGGCACAGTACTCCTTTTATTTATAGCCGGATGGGTGCAGCACCTATCCATAAAAGAAAGCACTGCTAAAAAAACAAACCATAAATCAACAAATTATGGCATGATGCTAAAAATTCTATTGCACAACCCAGGTTTGAGGCTTCCTTTGTTGATAGGCCTGGCTGTAAAAACAATATTTTTACTCATTGATTTATATCTCTATCATAAAAAAGGATCACATCTTTTCAACGGGGACGCTGTCTATTGGTTATTTATTCCTCCTTTAATTTACTTTACCTATATCTTCAACAATATCTGGGGTTTCTGTTTCAATCTATGGCTGAATTTACAACTCAGGGTTGAAAGCTACCTGCCTTTTGTAGCAAAATCATTTATTCTGATGCTACCTCTGCTGATAATTGACCTATTGATAACCCTGCCTTTGTTGTGGATGGGGCATGATGACAAGATTTTTGTTCTGACATTTTACTTTGCCACAACATTATCCCTGCTTCTATTGTCCTTTATGTGGTCATTGGTTACTCCAAAAAAGGTTACAACAACTTTTCAGCTTAATGGCAGCACCTCTAATACTGGCGTATTGGTAATGATGGTAATAATATTTATTATGGCAGGAATCAGTAAATATAAAGAGGTTTACTTATTTGTGCCTGTACTTGTTCTTTTGTCGGCAGCAGGATTCCGGTATAGCCTGGTATCATTCAAAAAACGTAAATATATACTTTTTGAGAAGCTTCAGAAAGGATAAAGCTATGTCATTTTTTACCGGGGTTTAACAAAATTTCAACGCCATATTCAGTAAAAGCCAAGATAAGAATTTTGTCCGGGAAAAGAGTTATCTGCGCATCACCCATTACTCAGCTACATATTGTGATGAGACTTAACCCGTTGCTCCTTATAATAGCCTTCTGACTAAAGCCTTGAACCAGTTGAAATAAAGGACCCGGTTTTTATCCTTTGGCGTCTACCCCGTGTATTCACTATAATAGAGTACATTTGCAGCCTGTTTCTTTGCCTTAATCGTTTTAAGGAAGGGAGATATTTTTAGTTAATAATCAGTTTAAAGATACTGAAACACAACGGTTGATTATTACAGAAATTCCAAAGGCCTACTACAGTTTTTCCGGCATCTAAAAAACAGTCCAATGAGATATCAGAATTTTTCCAGGGTTGAATCTGCATTTATGAAAATATCCGGTGTTACAAAGATGAACACCCGATTGCCTTATATTATCACTGAAAATTTTCCAACACTGGGCTTACTTA
>JAQVEI010000405.1 GCA_028697695.1 Lentimicrobiaceae bacterium | reverse complement strand
CGTTATATGGAAGGATAATTATCATGGAAGTCCCCTCGCCTGTTTTACTTTTTACCAACAGTTTTCCTTCATGTAAGCCAGTCACAATATCATAACTCATACTCAATCCAAGTCCGGTTCCTTCGCCGGCCGGCTTGGTTGTAAAAAACGGCTGAAATATTTTTTCCATGTCTTTTTCTGAGATGCCTGTGCCATTGTCGGTGACTTTAATTTCAACTTTCCCATTTAACCTGCGCGTTTGTATCTTCACAGTTGGCACATAACTGGCGTCCGATTGTTTTTTTCGCATATTTGTCGCATAGAATGCATTGGTGATGAGATTGAGTATAACCCGGCCCATATCCTGGGGAATAATGTTGATCTTTTGGATACTATTATCGTAATCTGTTTCAATCTTCCCGTTAAATGCAGGATCTTTTGCACGTATTCCATGAAACGCCAAACGCAAGAATTCATCTGCCAGGTGATTTATGTCTGTAGGCTCTTTAATACCGCTGCTACTGCGGCTGTGCAGTAGCATACCTTTCACTATGCTGTCGGCTCTATGGCCATGATGGATGATTTTTTCCAGATTATTGGCAACTTTGTCCGCGAGTTCTGCAGTGGCAGGTTCATCGTGATTTTGAATTTGTTCTTTCATTTCATCAATCAACTCAATGCTCACTTCCGAAAAGTTGTTTACAAAGTTGAGCGGATTTTGAATTTCGTGTGCAATGCCGGCGGTGAGTTCGCCCAATGAAGCCATTTTTTCAGATTGAATAAGCTGGGATTGAGCCTCCTTTAACTGTAACATTGCCCTTTCGATCTCATTTTTTTGGTTTTTAAGCTGGATATTGGCGCGCTGTTTTCCGCGATAGCCAATGGCAGCGCCAATAATGATAATCAATGAAAGGATTAATCCGCTTCCCAGTGCAATCATCCGGATACGATTAAGCTCATCAATGGCATCCTGTTTCACCTTTTTGGCCTGCTCCTTCTTTTCAAATTCGTAATTCATAGTCAACTCCGTGGCCTTTTGAATATTGTTGCGGTTGTGCACCGAGTCGGCAACCAATGTATATTGCTTATAAAGTTCAAGTGCTTTCGCCGAGTTGCCAATATTTTCATAACATTCAGACAACTCCATGTAAATACTGCCATTTTCCTCTATGAACATATCTGCGTTTTTAAATGAAGCCATTGCTGTTTCATAATAAGGAATGGCTTGTTTCCATTTTTTTTGCGATTTTAAAACGAAACCCATACTTGAATAAGCCTGCTGCATAATGATGGGCTGTTTTACCGTGTCGGCCAGCGTTACTGCTTGTTGTGACAATGCCATTGCTTTATCATAGGCTTGCTGGTTCGCTTTAGCAACAGCAGCTTTCGATAAACTGGCGGCTTCTATACCTTTATCACCCATTTGTTTACCCAGCTTAGCTGCTTCCATGCCATAGTCATAAGCTTTCTGCCAGAGTTTCAGGTTTAAAAACATGCCTGAAAGATTGGTGTAAGCATACAATTCTACGTTGATAAGATGCTTGATTTTCGCCAACTTTATCGCCCTTAGGAAATAATTCTCCGCCCGTTGATTATCACCCATATTATGGTAAGTATTGGCCATATTAACAACCGTGTAGGCCTCACCGGAAATATTACCGGTCTCTTCTTGAATTTTTAGGGATTTTTGCTGATAATACAAAGCTTTCGGATAATTGGATTGTTGCTGAAATCCAATTGCCAGATTGGATGCACTTTGGGCGGTACGCTCCTGGTTTCCTATTTTTTCATACAGAGGAATGGCTTTTTCATAAAAATAGATGGACGAATCGTATTTGCTTTGCATCCCATAGAAAATACCTGCCGAAGCATAGTAATTGGCAAAAGTGCCCGAATCCTTTAATCTGTATGCCAATAGTTTTAGCTCATTCAACTGTTTTTGTGCTAGACTCGAATTGCCCTGATAAGAATAATTGTAAACCAATTTGGATAAGGCTTCTTCCTGTCCGGTGTTAAAATGAGCACGTTTGGATTCCTCCAGTATTATTAAATTATAGCTTATGGCTGAATCCAGATTGATGATAGCCAAATGGTCAGCTTTTGCGAGCATGTGCTGAATACGAATATTATTATCGGTTTCAGTACGGATAAGCCGGTTCAGGCTGTCGATTGCCGGGGTTTGCGCCGGAAGATAAGCCGGAGCAAACGCCATCAAACCCAGCGTAATATTGATAATGATTTGCTTTTTCATGTGTATTGAGTGAAAGCATCAAATGACAAAACAAAAAATAAACAGTATAGTCAGGTGTGAGGAAAAAACAGATTCAAATTAGCCTACACCCTCAGAAACATCTGTTATCCGGACAGGCAAATTATACACAAGACAATGTATGCGTAATGACGTTTATGAAAATAAACCTATATATAACCCTCACGTTTGAGGCTTTGTTCAGCAAATCGTATGCAATTATATCGATGTGTTGTTTTTGATAACGTTGATAGCTGACCTCTGATGCTTTCCAGCGCGAAAATGTGCCGCTTACATGGAAAAGATGTGATGGACAGCATCTTCGTATGTTTTGAAATCGCCGGCTTTTCTTATTCTTCTGAAAACTTTAAGGGGCTCGTCAAAATATTCACATAGATAGGACCAGTATTCTTTCATCGCATTTAGAACGGATGGGTTATTGTTGCGTTGTTGGCGCAGGAGCAGGTACAAATCATTGATAAAGTGATAAACTATGGTGTGGGCATTTTCGGGCAATTCCAGCCCTTTTATCTGAGCAGGAAGAAACGGGTTTCTAAGGATACCCCGGCCAAGCATCACCAAGCGAATGGAGGGGAAGCGCTCCGAAAACTGACGCCAGTCTTCGGGTGAGAAAATATCACCGTTATAAACCAAAGGAGTAATAATTGCCGGCAATGTTGCAGCAAAAGCCTGTAAGTCAGGTTGTCCGGAATACAGTTGTTTGCCAACGCGGGCATGTAGTGTGAACTCACTGATGGGATAGCGGTTAAAAACCGGGATCAACGCCTGAATATCATCTGCGGAAGCATAGCCCAGCCTGCATTTGATGGAAAAAGCCAGGTTGATATTTTTGAAAACCTTTTCCAGGATTTCATCAATGCTGTCGGGGTGAGGTAACAGGCCCGATCCGCGTTTTTTGTTGGCTACCTGGGGGTAGGGGCAGCCCAGATTCCAGTTTAATTCCTTAAAACCCATTTCATGGCAAATACCAGCCAGCCACAATATCTCATCTGCACTCTTACTTAAAACCTGGGGAACTACTTCAATACCATGTTCAAAAGTGTGCTTTAAAGCAGCCTGCTGTTTAGGCGGCAATTTGCAACCGGGTTC
>JAQVEI010000014.1 GCA_028697695.1 Lentimicrobiaceae bacterium | reverse complement strand
TTAATTATAGTGCCTTTCGGCAAATGGACCCACTTCCTTTATCGCTCGTTTGCCATGTATTTTGAAGCATTGCTGGCCAAAGCCCGGTAGCGGACCAATCTTTTCCTGATTTGTTTGATGATCCGCTGTTGGCATGAGCATCATCCCGGACAATGTTCATAAATAAACGGAAAAAGGCGAATAAACATTCCCGGTAACGGAAGCAGAGGAAGCAGGGTACACATTGCCCTGCTTTTCTTTTCCTGTAAAGTCAAGGTTGGAGTACAGTTAAAATATGGACAACTTTGTTTCGGTAGTAAACCACTCTAAAAACTTCATCCCCCGGTAGGAATTGCCTTTCTCATTTAGCCTTGGGCTCCATACGGCAATGCAATATTTGTTGGGATGAATGGCAATAATTCCACCTCCAACGCCACTTTTGCCCGGCAGCCCCACGCGGAAAGCAAATTCGCCCGACTCATCATAGAAACCACAGGTTTGCATAATGGCATTGATGCGTTTGGCCTGGCTCATGTTCAGAATCTCATCATTATCATAAGACCTGAAGTCGTCATTGGCCAGGTATAGAAAAGTTTGGGACAACTCCTGACAATTCATTTCCAATGAACAAATATGGTAATAGAAATCGAGTACCTCCTCCGGTTCGTTGATGATATTGCCGAATGACTTTATAAAGTTACACAGTGCTATGTTGCGATAGCCGACCAGTTTTTCGGAGTTCGCTACTTTTTCGGAATAATTTAATTGCTGGTTGTTGTTTATGCTGCGACAGAAAGACAAAAAATCTTCTTTTGGATTTTTCAGATGCAGGATAAGTATATCGCAAATCACCAAAGCTCCCGCGTTAATAAAAGGGTTTCGGGGTATTCCCTTATCAACTTCCAGTTGGCTGAGTGAGTTAAAAGCCGTGCCACTGGGTTCCACACCCAAACGCTCCCAAAGCTTTTCGCCCAGAATTTTATAAGCCAGGCTAACAGTAAGCACTTTGGAGATGCTTTGTAGCGAAAACCTGGTTTGGTAGCTTCCCAGGCCGTATTCCTCTCCGGTTACCGAAGTCAAATGTACCGCGAAGCTTTCCGGGTCCACATGGGTGAGTTCAGGTATATAATGAGCCAGTTCACCCAGGTTTTCACCGGCCTTCACCCTATGGTAAACTTCGTCGATAATCTTTTGATAATCCATAGCAATGCCTTAAAACAACAAATGCACAATTTACTGCAAAAATAGGATAATGTTACCATTCAGGGTAAGTTGTTGAAAAATGAACGCGAATAATCTGACGGCAGATGCGTTTGCATAAATTAGAATAGACATTTCCTATCTTTGGCATCATTCTTTCATGTTTGAGCTTTATGAAAAGATCTTTGCTGCTTTCAATACTCCTGCTTGGCTTTACTATTCATGCATTCTCAATCAAAGATACGCTGCTAACTTCGCCGGTTGCCTGTAAACAGGGGGAATGGGAGCTGGTTTTTGCAGATGAATTCAATGCTGCTTCTCTGGATTCAGCTGTGTGGATAACCTGGTTTCCCTATACTGACGGTGGCAGGGATAACTGTGGATTTTGCCGTACGCATGGCAATGAAGGTCAGGTGTATCTGGATGAAAATGTGATTATTGCGGACAGTATTTTAAAGATCGTGGCTAAAAATGACACCATTACCTGGATGGGCGAACAGCGGTACTATTCTTCGGGCATGATCCACTCCCGCTATGCCTTTGGACAGGGCAGGTATGAGGTGCGCGCCAAACTGCCGGGGGGCATGGGCTTTTGGCCTGCTATATGGACTTTTGGTCAGATTTCAGCCGAAGTCGACATCATGGAAGCCGGCATGCAGCACCCCAGACGCTATCATACGTCGATACACAACTGGAATAGTAAGAAAATGGAACACAACAGAAAAAATGTTGGCACCAACCTTTCCACTGATTTTCATGTTTTCGCTATGGAATGGGATCCCGACATCATCCGCTTTTTTATTGATGAAAAAGAAGTATGGGCTTTAAGCAGATATACTTCACCCAGGGGCAGAAATTTAAAAAAGTGTGAGCTAAAGCCGGGCCGCTATGGTTTAAATCCGTTTTTTCCACATCCGGACGAGAAATTATATCTCATCATCAATCTCGCCATAGGGAATCCGCATACTCCATTTACCAAAACTCCCAATGAAAAAACAGCATTTCCGGCCCAAATGGAGGTCGACTGGGTGAGAGTTTACCGGCGTGGCGCAGAGTAGCAAGTTTACTTTATTCATTAAAACACCTTATCAGGCCTGATATGGGTTTTCTATAACTGTGGTTTAATTTCCTTCATTTGCAGCCACAACGGTGGTAATGGCCAAAAATTCGTTACTTTGCCAATAATTTATCGCATTTACCGTTGCATTAATTCCGGGTACGACCTTTACTAAACACTGATTAAAGACTATTTATGCTTCGTACATACAACATTTATTGTGAGAACACCCAAACCGGGAAAGAATATCCTTTTGGTACCACCCTGGCTGAAATTGCCATCGATCAGCAGGTAGAGCTGGGTAGCCCCATATTGGGAGCCATGGTCAACAATTCGCTTAAGGAGCTTAGTTACATGATATATAAGCCCAAAACCGTAAAGTATATCGGTTTTCCCCATCCGGACGGGCAGCGCATGTATCTGCGTTCGCTCTCAATGGTATTGTTTAAAGCTGCGCGGGATTTGTACCCTAAGCATAAGCTGAAGGTACAACATTCCGTTTCGGGAGGCTTATATTGTGAGTTGGTAAATCACCAAAGCCCCGGTCCGCTCAATGAAATAGTAGCACACATTAAACACCGGATGAATGAAATCATTGCCATGAACCTTCCCTTCGAGCGGGATGAAATCAGGACGGAAGAGGCATTGAAAATTTTTGAAGAATTTAACCTTGAAGATAAATGCACCCTTATGCGTACCCGGCGGCAGTTTTATAGCTCCGTTTACCGGCTTGATGATGTGGTGAATTATTTTTATGGTTATCTGGTGCCTTCTACCGGTTATCTCAAGCATTTTGGCCTGGAAGAATACCACGAAGGAATGCTGTTGGTGATGCCGGACAAGAACAACCCGGAAAAGCTGAGGCAGGTGACACATCAGCCAAAGCTGTTTGAGATTTTTAAGGAATTTAAAGCATGGGTGGAGATTATAGGAGTTGCCCATATGGGCGCTTTAAATCAAAAAGTGCTGGATGGAGAAATAGGCTATATCATTAAAGTATCCGAGGCGCTGCAGGAGAAAAAGGTGGCACAAATTGCCGACATGGTGCAGTACCGGAAACAGGTGAAAGTGGTTTTTGTATCAGGGCCATCCTCCTCGGGCAAAACCACCTTTGCCAAACGCCTGGCCGTTCAATTGAGTGTATTGGGTTTTAAGCCCAGGGTGATATCTATGGACAACTATTTCGTAAATCGGGAACTTACTCCCCTGGATGCACACGGCAACCTGGATTTTGAAAACCCGGATGCTATTGATGTGGAGCTGTTAAACAACAATTTAAATGAGCTTTTCGCCGGAAGTGAAGTAAAATTGCCCAAGTTCTCTTTTGTTGAAGGAAAAAGATTTTATGACGGGTCTAAACTTAGTCTGGAAGAGAATGCCATATTGATCATTGAAGGGATACATGCACTGAATCCATACATTTCCAAATCCATTCTTTCGCAGCGGATGATGAAAGTTTACGTATCTGCCCTCACCCCTTTGCGTATTGATGCCAATAACAACATTCCCACCAATGAAAATCGCTTATTGCGCCGTATAGTTCGCGACAGCAGGTACAGGGGTTATTCAGCACTGGATACCATGCAACGTTGGCCCAGCGTGCGGCAAGGCGAAGAAAAACATATATTCCCTTTTCAGGAAGAGGCTGATGTGATGTTTAATACCGCACTGGTATATGAATTGGGTGTGTTGCGACGCTATGCAGAACCCTTGTTGAAAGAGGTACCTCCTATTGCTCCCGAATATTCAGAAGCTCAGCGGCTGTTGAAATTCCTGTCCTATGTTATTCCTATTGGTGAAAAAGAAATTCCGCCTACCTCTATTTTGAGGGAGTTTCTGGATGGCAGTAGCTTTGATTATTCGTAAGCAGGAAAAGCTTATTTGAAAATTTAATCTAACCCTTTTTCAAACCTCCGCCGGCAGTTTGAACTCTGTGCCTTTGTGGTAAAACAAGAACCACAGTATAATAAAGAAAAAAAACCACAGAGACACAAAGAACACAAAGAAATCTCTGTGCCTTTGTGGTGAAATAAGAACCTCAGTGACAATAAAGAAAAAAAAACACAGAGACACAAAGAAAGCAAAGAAATCTCTGTGAACTCTGTGCCTTTATGGTGAAAGAAGAACCACACAAAGAAATCTCTGTGCGCTCTGTGCCTTTGTGGTGAAAAAAGAACCAAACAAAGAAATCTCTGTGCGCTCTGTGCCTTTGTGGTGAAATAAGAACACACAAATAAATCTCTGTGCGCTCTGTGCCTTTGTGGTTAAATAAGAACCTCAGTGACAATAAAGAAAAGGAACCACAGAGACACAAAGGACACAAAGAAATCTCTGTGCCTTTGTGGTTAAATAAGAACCACAGTGACAATAAAGAAAAAAACCACAGAGTCACAAAGAACACAAAGAAAACTCTGTGCCTTTGTGGTAAAACAAGAACCTCAGTGACAATAAAGAAAAAAAACCACAGAGACACAAAGGACACAAAGAAAACTCTGTGTATGGTGAAAAAAGAACCACAGAGTCACAAATAACACAAAGAAAACTCTGTGAACTCTGTGCCTTTGTGGTAAAATAAGAACCTCAGTGACAATAAAGAAAAATAAACCACAGAGTTAAAACGAAAACAAACAAAACTTTGTGAACTCTGTGCCTTTGTGGTAAAACAAGAACCACAGTGACAATAAAGAAAAAGAACAACAGAGACACAAAAGAAACAAAGAAATCTCTGTGCGCTCTGTGCCTTTGTGGTAAAACAAGAACCACAGTGACAATAAAGAAAAAAAAACCACAGAGACACAAAGAACACAAAGAAATCTCTGTGCCTTTGTGGTAAATGCAAACAAACTTAAAAAAATAATTAATCATGAGCGATACCGAATCAGTTATCCTGGATGAGGATGAAATGGAAAATCATCCCAATAATTATAATGGCTGGAGCCGTGAATATGCCCAAATGGCTGTATTAAAAGCGCTGTCAAAAATGGAATACATAACAGTAAACCCTGTTGAATTTACCCGGTATTCCTGCGTTACAATAGACCCCGACCGCTCCTGGTCTGAGGTCTGTTATCTTGAAACCAAAACTCCCGGCTATTTTTTCGTGATGAGAGATATGGCAGATCATATTAATGTAATATACAACCGTTGGGATTAAAATTATTACTCAGGAATAGTGCTGGTAAAAGGCCTTGCCGATAAAGGAGTATATAGACGGTAAAGTCATTGTTATCGGAATAATGAGTGGTTTTAGCCCTAAAAAGTTATGGATTTTGCTTAAAATTCCTTAACTTTGGTGGAAATGCCTTCAATAATAAATAAAACGCTATGAAACCACAAACGCTGCCCGTAAATCTGAATCTTAACGTAAGGGGATTAAAGACCTCAGCCACCTTAGCCATAAATGAAGCCAGCAATCAATTGATAAAGGAAGGGAAGAAAGTTTTTAAATTCGGACTGGGTCAATCCCCGTTTCCGGTACCTGAAAGTGTGGTAAAGGCACTTCAGGAAAACGCGCATCAAAAAGATTACCTACCGGTGAAAGGGTTGTACGCTTTGCGGGAAGCCGTAGCCGGTTTTAACCGGCGGCACGAAGGTATGGATACCCGTGCAGAAGACGTACTGATAGGCCCCGGCTCCAAGGAGCTAATCTTTTTACTGCAGCTTGTTTATTATGGCGACCTGCTGATTCCCACACCCAGCTGGGTTTCCTATTCACCACAAGCTCAAATAATTGGGCGGCAGGTGCATTGGATACCTGCCTCGGCCGACAATAACTGGCGTATGAGCCCCGATATGCTCGATAAGGAATGCCGCAATGATCCCGATCGGCCACGAATTCTTATCCTGAACTACCCCTCCAATCCTACGGGCAACACTTACCCCATAGAACGTTTAACCCACCTTGCCGAGGTGGCCCGTAAATATAAAATTATCCTCATTTCTGATGAAATCTACGGGCGGATTCACCATACCAATCAACATGTTTCCATTGCGCGCTATTATCCTGAGGGAACCATCATCAGCAGTGGTTTGAGTAAGTGGTGCGGCGCGGGTGGCTGGCGTTTGGGTACCTTTTCGTTTCCGCCAAACCTGCATTGGCTCATGGATGCCCTTGCCACGGCGGCCAGCGAAACATTTACTTCAACCAGCGCACCCATTCAATATGCAGCAGTTACAGCCTTTAATGGTAACGATGAGATCGAGGCTTACCTTCATGAAAGCCGCAGAGTGCTCAGATGTCTGGCAAAATTTATGACGGATGCATTCCAGGATGCCAATATAAATGTGCCCCAAATTGATGGTGGGTTTTATGCTTTCCCTGATTTTAATTACTACCGGGATAAATTAAATGCGCGTGGCATAATCAATAGCCAGGATTTATGCAGCACCATACTGAAGGAAACCGGCGTAGCCATGCTGCCGGGAAGCGACTTTGGATTACAACCCGGACAACTGGTGAGCCGCATGGCTTATGTAGACTTCGATGGGAAAGAAGCACTTGCAGCCGCTGGCAGCCAATGGAAAGATAAAAAGCTAAACGGAGATTTTATAGAATCTTACTGCCCCAAAGTGGCCCTGGGAAGCAAAACGCTTATTGACTGGCTGAAAGGACTTTGATTGACTCTATTCCATCTCATAAAATATTAGCCGGGTATGTTATCTTTTTATCAATACTCAGGCTCTTATATTTAAAGAATTGGTTATTTTATAATCGCAATGATCTGGGTCAATAGAGATATAACTACAATATAGCACGCAAATGACGCTATCCCTCAACCGGTTGCAAAGAAAGAAGGATTGAGAGTAACCAGTTACAACTTATCAATCATTATGGATGCTGACACCTATAGTATTAAAATTTGTTGGTAAACCCGATAAAATTATCATTTCCCAATTGTAATCCCCATCCGTTGCATTAAAAAAGTTGCATTCATATTTTGGGCGATACCGGGCTTTAGTTTGTAATCAAAGAGTAATTCATCTCCCTTGATTTCTGATTCAAAGTGAAAATTATGGACTTTTACGGGGAAGATAGTGGCCAGGCTGCCCAACTCCAGGTCGTGGGTAGCAATAAAACCGGTGGCATTTAGCCCGATAAGCTGGGTGAGCAGGGCTTTGGAGCCGGCTTGCTTGTCGGCAGAGTTGGTACCTTTGAGAATTTCATCTAAAAGAATGAAGAGTTTTTCCCCGCTATTTAAGCGGTCAATCAATGCCTTCAGCCGAAGCAGTTCGGCATAGAAGTAAGAAGTGTTGCTGCTGAGCGAATCATTGGTGCGCAGGCTGGTGAATACCGGTGCCGGATAGCATGTGAATGATTCTGCACACACGGGCGCACCGGCCAATGCAAGCACCATATTCACTCCTATAGTGCGCAGATAGGTGCTTTTGCCAGCCATATTGGCTCCGGTTATGATATTGAACCGGCCTGCTCCCATTATATGAATTGCGTTGTTCACTCTTTCTAAAGCGGGAATTAATGGATGGCCGGCACTTTCGGCTACAACAGATAACTTTGACTCATCGATAACCGGAAAGATAAATTCCGGGTTGGCACAGGAAAAAGCAGCCATACTTGCAAGGGCTTCAGTCTGAGCAAGGGTGTCAAACCAGAGGGGAGCAATATCTTTGTGGGTTTGCTGCCACTTTTCCAGCCGGCGCATCTGGCGGATGTCCCACAGCATCAGAAAGTTTAATACGAAACCTGCCAGCAGATTGAGCCGGGTATCAAGAGAGGCAGTGATGCGCCCCAGTTTGCGGATACCGGTTGAAGCAGTCTGATTGTTTTGCTGCAATGCCTGCTGATGTTGTTGCATTAGTATGCTCTTAAACGCATGTTCTTCCACCATACGGAAACGATCGGCATATTTATCGAGCAGGGTAACCTTTCGGCTTAGCATCATATGTCTGCTATTGATGCGTTTGGTGTAAAATCCTGCGAAAGCAAGTACCAGTAACAAATAAATTAAAAACAACTGATGTGTAAGCACGCCGGCAATCAGCAGTGCAATAGAGGTTGCCGATAAAACGGGGATAATGTATATGGCCGCCGCAAAACCCCGGCCCGAAAAGAGCGGCTTGAGTTTAAGCCATTCAAACAGTGAGTCAGGATCTTTGGCGTTTTCATCGGCAATCATGCCATGTGCCCGCAAATGCAACCGCCACTCGGGCATGGACGAAAGTTCTTTGACAGCCTGCTGCCGGTGCACGATTTCATTTTTTTCGGGAAGCGGCTCAAGTAACCACGTTGATAATTTTCCTTTGGCCAAAAAGGTAGTGGTACGGTTAAGCGCCTGAAACAAAGAATGTCCACCAAAAATATCCAAATCCATGCCGTACATATGAGTGGGATCGCTAAATTCAATTCCGCCATCAAAAGAAGTATTGTTCCCACTGCATGCTTGTAGCTCCTGTTCCAGGGCAAGAATCAATGAAGCATTGAATTTCTGTTTTTTATGTATGCGCTCATGAATAATGAATGCAAAAACAAAAACAAGCAGCGCAATCGCGGCAAAAACCCAGAATAGAGCTAAGCCTTTGATAGCCAATATAACAACCAGCAATAAGATCAGAAAACTTATTACGCGAAGTACAGAGAACAACCTGTTTTTTTTCAGAAGAACGGCCATATCGTCCCGGGCAGCGGTAAGTAGGGTGGTGTATGTTGTCATAAAGTCTTTGGGTTGAGCAGGCAAATTTAAGTTTTTTGATGTTGTCTGGGTTTTATCAGGCAATGTAGGTTTGACCGCGCTGAAAGGACAAACGATATGGCCAATTTAAGTTTTTGATATGCGGTGAGCGTAACACTATATTGCACCCAGACATTGCTTAATATCTGTAAAGAAAAGTAACTGACATCTGTTGACTGCCAACCAACCGAAAGCTGTCAGTATCCGGAATAAATTATAGAAGTGCGTTTTTTCACAGAGTTTCAGCCTGTATTCCGGCTTTAAATTGGGTTTATTCATGCATTTTCATTCCAATAATAGCTGTCAGGATATTGTCTTTGGCCAAATATTGCGGTACCGACCCGGATAATCGTGGCTCCTTCTTCGATGGCAATCTCCAAATCACCGCTCATACCCATAGATAACTCTTTCATCTCAACATTGGGAATTTTATTGCGAATCACTTCCTGTTGAATAGATTTTAGTAGTTTAAAACATTCCCTCACTTTATCGTTGTCCGAACTAAAAAGTCCGATGGTCATCAGGCCTTTGATGTTTAAGGTATTGAATTTGGAGACTTGTTGAATAAATTGCAATGTATCCCCAGGTGAGATCCCAAATTTGCTGGCTTCGTTGGATGTGTTTACCTGAATTAAAATATCCATTGCTTTATTTTCCAAAGACAGTCTGTTGTGCAACTTTTCTACCAATTCCATACGGTCGATGGTTTGGATGCAGCTTACATTGTATTTTAATATCTCTTTAATTTTATTGGTTTGTAGATGCCCGATAAAATGTTGTTCAAACCTATATTCAGACAAATCGCTGAATTTTTGTCTTATTTCCTGAACCTTGTTTTCGGCGATCAAAGTTTCTCCGCATTTAAATGCCTCTGTTATTCTATCGCTACTCACGGTTTTGGTAGCCAGCAACAATTTTATTTCATCCGGATTCCGGTTGGATTGTTTACAGGCATTTTCTATTCTCGTTCGGATTTGGGAAATATTATAAGCAATGGTTGATAAGGATTTTTCGTTCTTCGCGGTGTATACCCAGGCCTGTTTCCCTGAACTTAAGGTCGCCAAAACTCTTTTATAGTCACTGCCTTTAAGCTTGTCCGCAACATACAGTTCCGGTGTTTGAATTTCAAAAATAAATCCTTCTACTATATCATTTGGACTGTTTGTTTTAATGGCAACCGGATGAAATTCTCTACCGCTTTTTTTCAAAACTTCAGTATCGGAAATCTTTAGTTTATCCAATTTATAATTTGGCAATTTATCCTTTTCTCCCTGCAATATCCGGCCGAATACTTCAATTTGAACTTCCTTTAACTGCAGGATTCCATAAGAAAAAAGGTAGTGTTTATTGTTCTGCATCATCATTGAATGTTTGTGACTGATCTTCCGCTTACGAAAACAGGATAGTCAGGCTTAAATTAAACTAAAACAACCCTGTTACTGCATTTAAACATCCCGCAGGCATTCAAAAGCGGTGGAGTGTATTCTGAAACAGGCAGATAACCATTCTCACCATTCTCTGCCACGAAGAAATGGGCCAGAAACATCTTGCAAACTTGTTTTTCTGACATGATTTACAAAGATTTACAGGTTTTATTTTGGTCTGCTGAAAAGCATGGAATAGGACTGTATGGCGAGAAAATTCAATAAAATAAGTTATCAGATAATCCTATTTGGTTCTGGTTTTTTGTTTGAAGTCAGGCCGCCAGGTAAACCTGTTGCTGTAATGGGTTTTGCTAAAGGGAGCCATAACAATATGCTGCTGACGCCGGGCGCGATTTTATTATAATTACAAAGGCCGGAGTTCCGGCCTTTGTAATTTCAAACAGTATCATTGTTTTTCGTCCATGATACCGGCTTCAGATTTATTTTTCTCCTCCTGTGTCATGTTGCGCTTGGGTTTTGACAGATCTTTGGGTGCAAAGGTTAATTCATCAATAATGTTTTGAGCTCCGGCATATTTATCTACAACAAACATCACGTAGCGTATATCCACGCTGATGGTACGCTGCAGTTCGGGTTCAAAGGCGATGTCGCCACTCATTGCTTCCCAGTTGCCATCAAAGGCAATCCCTATAAGCTCGCCTTTGCCATTCATTACCGGACTGCCCGAATTGCCCCCGGTAATATCGGTATTGGACAAAAAGCCCACCATCAACTCACCATTTTCGCCGTAACGTCCATAGTCTTTGTCTTTGAACAACTGTTTCAGTTTCTCCGGAACCACAAACTCGCGGTTTGAAGGATCTTCTTTTTCCATTACCCCGGCAAGGGTGGTATAGTGGTTGTAATGAACGGCATCAGCCGGATAATAATCGAGAATCTGGCCGTAGGTAAGACGCATGGTGGAATTGGCATCTGGATAAAATTTGCGGTTGGGTTGCATTTCACGTAAGCCGGCAACAAATAACCGGTTGCCTCTTGCCAGAAGCTCATTGGCGGCTTCCATCTGCTTCATGTTGGTACGATACTGATCCATAAATGACTTTACGAGCGTATAAGCAGGATCTTTCTCCAGCTTTTTGGAAGAAGGATTCTCAAGAAACGCCATTACGCTGGCTTCATCGGCAAACATCGACTTCTTAAATATGTTTTGAGCCAGTTTCTGGAAATCCTTATTTTCCTTGTTAACCAGTGCCCTGAAATCGGCCGGCTGTTGGCTTACAGGTACATTCTCATAATACATCTGAAGCATGGCTTCCAGTAATTTTATGTCCGTTGGCTGGTTATAATTCTTAAAGTGTTTCTCTACCGACTTTTTAAGCATCTCCTGTACGCGCTTAATCCTGCTTTCAGAGGGATTATCGGCTGTAAGAGCCTGATCGAGGGCAGTAAAGGAGTTTGCCAGCGTCATAATTTCTCCACCACGGATAATGGACTCTATGAGATACCACCTTTGTAAAGCATAATCGGAAATGGTGGTGTAAGCAGTTTCAATATCACTGAGCGCGCTGCCATATTTGGCTTTACGGGCAAGGTCTGCATTAACCCATTCGCGAAATTCCGCTTCTGTTTTGCGTTTTTTATCTACCACTTTTAAGCGTTTCAGTCCACGGGTTTGCCCGATGAAATACTTCCAATAATTAGATGTACTGGCGTATTTTGATGCATATTTAATGTTGATGTCGCGGCTGGCATCCATATCTTTACGCATGATTTCCAGTTTCTTTGCGCGTATATCCACTATGGTGGGATTGCTGGTTTCTATGGCCAGCTCAACACCCCATGAAGTCAGGTAGCGGTCGGTACTTCCAGGATAACCCATTATCATGGCAAAGTCGCCCCGTTCATAGCCATTGAGCGAAATGGTAAGATGATGCTTTGGCTTAAGGGGTACATTGTCCTTTGAGTAATCGGCAGGTTTTCCTTCGGCATTGGCATACACCCTGAACATACTGAAGTCGCCTGTATGACGTGGCCACATCCAGTTGTCGGTATCGGCACCAAATTTTCCAATGGATGATGGTGGAGCGCCTACCAGCCTTACATCGCGAAACACCTCGTAAACAAACAGATAAAATTCGTTGCCATTAAAGAAGCTGGCAACCCGTGCATCATAGCCGGTACCTTTAACGGCTTCTTTTTCGATGTTGGCACCCAGCTCATTGACTTTAGCCTGGCGATCGCTTTCGGTCATCCCATCGTTGAGTTGTGAAACTATCTGTTGGGTAACATCTTCTATCCGCACCAGAAAACGCGCGGTAAGGCCCTCATTGGGCAGCTCATCTTCCATGCGCATAGCCCAAAAACCATCGGCCAGATAATCGTGTTCAACAGTACTGTGTGCCTGAATATTGCCATAACCACAATGATGGTTGGTAAGCACCAGCCCCTGACTGCTGATCATTTCGCCAGTACAACCGTTCCCAAACTGTATGATGGCATCTTTAAGGCTGGATTGATTAACGCTGTATATCTCTTCAGCGGTCAGCCGCAAGCCCTCTTTTTGCATATCAACGTAGTTTAAACGTTCAATAAGCAAGGGAAGCCACATTCCTTCATCTGCCCGGACAAAAGTTGCTGAGACAACAAAAAATAAAATAAGTAATTTTTTCATACATGAAAAGTTTAGGGTTAAAGTATTAAACGTATTTTTCTCCTTTATCAATCAGCACATCATTTACAAACTGCCGGATTTCCTGCTCATCATTTTTACGACATATCAGCAATATCCCTCTGTCCTCCACCACAATGTAATCATCCAGTCCCTGTAGTACCACCAGTTTGTCTTTCGGCATATTCACCAGGCAGTTGTGGCTATCATACATCATTACATTGTTGCCCACTACCGCGTTTCTATTGGCATCCTTCAGGCGGGTATCGTACAATGAACCCCAGGTTCCCAGGTCACTCCATCCAAAGTCGGAGGAGAGCACATACACGTTGTTGGCTTTTTCCATTATACCATAGTCAATGGAAATGCTTTTACACATGGTGTATGTCTGTCGCAGGAAACCATCTTCGGCAGGTGTATTGTATTTTTCTATTCCGGCTTTAAAAAGTTCATCTACCTCCGGCAGGTAATCATCAAAAGCCTTAAGGATGGTTTTTAGCCGCCAGATAAAAATCCCTGAATTCCACAGAAAATCACCACTCGCCAGGAACTGTTCAGCCATTTCGAGTTGTGGCTTTTCAGTAAATGTTTTTACTTTCTTTACGCGGTGGTCTTTTTCATATATCTCTTTTTCATCAAACTGTATGTATCCATAACCGGTATCAGGCCGGCTTGGTTGAATACCCAGGGTGAGCAACCAGTCGTTTTCCAGCGAGGCCTTCAGGGCTGCCGTAATCACCTCGGTAAAAATATCTTCTTTAAGAATAATATGGTCGGAGGGAGCAACGATGACGTTGGCTTCGGGGTTTTTAAGCATTATTCGATAGTTGGCATAAGCGATACAGGGGGCGGTATTGCGGCGAGCCGGCTCACACAAAACCTGATCCTCACCTATGGCCGGAAGCTGTTCCAGAACCTGATTCTTATACACTTCGTTGGTGACAATATAGATATTTTCGGGCGGGCATACTTTCAAAAAACGTTTAAAAGTAGCCTGTATCAAGGTTTCGCCGGTACCCAGTATGTCGATAAACTGTTTGGGGTTATTTTGACGACTCATGGGCCAGAAACGGGCACCAATGCCGCCGGCCATTATGACGCAATAGTTGTTTTGGTTCATCTGCTATATTTTTTCAAGTGATGATTGTATTTATTAGGTATTCAATTTTGAGGCTTTAGCTGTGGGCTTACCTCAGCCAAAGGACTAAAAAGGTATACCCGCCTGTTGTTCAAACAGATACAACGAAAGCGGGTGCGCAGTTTCCTGCCTTTTACAAAAGTTCTTCCTCCTGCAATATGGAAAACGGCGTTTTCCGGTAAATCCATGACCCTTGTCAGGCCATCCTTATTTTTATCATATGCCCGCAGCGCAATGTTGAGTGGCAGGAAACTCATGGTAGATGCGGCAGGATTTTTTAAATAAGCCCTGAAGGCAGCGTCTATTGTTTCAGGAAACACCCCGGCCTTAAGGTAAGGCTCCGAAAGTCTACGAAAAGCAAACTTCCAGGCTACTCCATGAGGCTGCATTTTACTTTTA
>JAQVEI010000404.1 GCA_028697695.1 Lentimicrobiaceae bacterium | reverse complement strand
TTATGAAACCACTTGGAACCCAGATGGTTGAAACAGAACGTTGGGATTATATGGACGAAGTTGTTGGATACAAAGATACAGTTCTTGAAAAAGACAAAACTGTTAAAAATTCACAATTCGCTCAGCCATTATTTGAATTCTCTGGTGCTTGTGCAGGTTGTGGTGAAACACCATATATCAAGACCATCACTCAGTTGTTTGGCGAAAGAATGCTTATCGCCAACGCAACAGGTTGTTCTTCAATCTATGGTGGATCTGCTCCAGCAACTCCATATTGCAAGAATTACAAAACAGGCAAAGGTCCAGCTTGGGCAAACTCATTGTTCGAAGACAATGCAGAGTACGGTTTTGGTATGGCTGCTGCTATCGAAAAAATGCGCGAGAAAGTTGCAATGCTTTTAGGCGAAGCAAAATGGACAGGTGCTGCTGCTGAAGCTGCTACAGAATGGCTTGCAGGCATGAACAATGCTGAAGCATCAGAAAAAGCATCAGAAAAACTTGTTGCTGCAATCGAAAAACTGAACGATCCGATTGCGAAAGAAGTTATGGCTAAGAAACAATACCTGATTAAAAAATCAATATGGGTATTTGGTGGTGACGGATGGGCTTATGACATTGGCTTCGGAGGTCTCGACCATGTAATCGCTACAGGTAAAGACATCAACATTTTGGTTATGGATACCGAGGTTTACTCAAATACCGGCGGACAGGCATCAAAATCTACTCCAACAGCTGCAATTGCAAAATTTGCTGCATCGGGAATGAAAACACGCAAAAAAGACCTTGGTGCCATGGCAATGACTTACGGTTATGTTTATGTTGCTCAGGTTGCTATGGGTGCAAGCCAAAACCAATATTTCAAAGCAATTAAAGAAGCTGAAGCTTATCCAGGACCATCACTCATTATTGCTTATGCTCCATGTATCAATCATGGTTTAAAAGCAGGTATGGGCAGAACTCAGGAAGAAGAAAAACTTGCAGTTGAATGTGGATACTGGGCAAACTGGAGATATAATCCAATGCTAGAAGCCGAAGGAAAGAATCCATTCGAACTAGACAGCAAAGAACCTGATTGGTCAAAATTCCAAGCTTTCCTTGATGGTGAAGTACGTTACAATTCTCTCAAAAAGTTATTCCCAGAGAACGCTCAGGCACTTCTTGACGAGACAGAAAGGAATGCAAAATGGAGATATAATTTTTATAAGAGACTTGCAGGAAAATAATTTCTGATTTAATTATAAGAAAAAACCGCTGTTGAGGCGGTTTTTTTGTTCCAAAAAATTCAAATGATATTCTAATTTAATAGCAATATCTTTTGTTTTTGATAATAATTTATCAAAACTAACGTTTATATTTGTGCAAAATTTTTGTTATGAATCATAAACAATCATTATTAGTTTTTCTGTTGGTAGCGGTAGTTGTAACGACAATTTCTTGTACAAAGTTAGTTAGTGAAGAATTCGAATTTTATAAAAAAACGCCAGTTCTAAATTGTTTGTTAATTAATGACAGCACTATAAACGTTAATCTTTCTTTTTCCGAAAAACCTGATTCTACAGAACTTTCATCAATTGACAATGCTATTATTTCAATTTATATTGACGGAGAGTTGAAAGAAAGTATAAATCACAGCGACCAAGGGACTTATTCATTCAATCAAATTGTTGAACCACTAAAATCATACTCAATTGAAGCTTTGATTCCAGGATTTGACACTTTAAAATCAAAGTGTATTGTTCCGCAACAATATAAAATACTTGATATTGAACATTCAAATTTTTCGTACATGACTGAAGATGGAATGATATGTCCCGGAATGAAAGTAACTTTCGAAAACGATCCTAATCAAGCTTTATATTTTGAAATTAGAATAAAATTATTTACAAAATATAATGGAGATGAATATGCACCCTTAATCGGAGAAAGGGATTATATAATTGAAAATGAAGGTCTCCCAATCGCTTTATTCAGTAATGAATTAATGGATAAAGATGTGCATACCATTATGCTTAATTATTTTACTATGAGTGTATCGGGGAATAAATGTGAGGTCTTTCCATTTACTGTGGAACTGAGAACTGTAAATTATGAGTATTACCAATTTGCACGAAGACTTTACATGTACAATGAAAGTTTAAACAATAATGACATGAGTGGAGTAATAATTCCAGTTCAGGTTTACTCAAATATCGAAAACGGTCTCGGTCTTTTTGCCGGCTATTCTTCATTTGTAACCGACACTGTTTACCCATAATTATAGAATTATGAAAAAATCAGCACTAATTATACTGGTTATTTGTCTCTCGACTTACGCTTTTTTCGGACAAAAACAGATAAGAATTTCAGGGTATGTAAAAGATTCATTAACTGGCGAAGCTCTTATCGGAGCAAACATTGTTGAAACTAATACAAATAAAGGAACATCTACAAATTTGAGTGGATTCTTCAGTCTTGAAGTTAACGATAGTTCAGAAATTGTAATTTCTTTCATTGGTTATTCCCATAAAACAATTCAAGCCAAAGATGCTAAAAACCAGATAATGAATATTTTGCTTATTGCAGGCACACAACTTAATGAAGTTGTAGTGAGTGCCAATAACAGATTTGATTTTAACAATACAGGATTTAGTAAGGCCGAAATAATGCAAATCCCTTCGATTGGAGGCAAACCAGATGTTGCAAAATCGCTTCAGTTTTTACCCGGCATATCACAGCCAACGGAAGGTTCTAGTCTCTTGAACGTTAGAGGTGGAGAGCCTGGTCAAAATCTATACGTTTTCGACAATGTTCCAATCATTCACGTAAATCATCTTGGTGGATTATTCTCGGTTTTTAACCCAGATATTATTAATGGTATCGAAGTTTATAAAGGTGGTTTCCCTGCGAAATATGGTGGAAGATTATCGTCAATTGTAAACATTACACAAAAAGATGGAGACTTTTCAATGCTCAAATCTTCATTTTCTATTGGATTAACAGATGCAGGGTTAAGTGTTGAAGGACCGATGAAATTAAATAATTCATCTTTCATTATCACTGCTCGCAAAACTATGACTGAAGCGCTATTAGGCACCTTTACACGACTAAGTGCTTCAAATGATTTTGTGTATATGTACGGATTTCATGATGTTAATGCAAAATTTTGTTGGAAGCCAGATTTGAAAAACAACTTTACTTTAAACCTATATCAGGGCGACGATTACCTATTATTTTGGGTTGACATGTATGAAACAAAAGCCCACAATGCAACTTTATGGGGTAACTGGTTAAGTTCGCTTAAATGGAACAGAGTAATTTCTCCCAGATTGTTTAAAACCACAACTCTGTCATATACCAGATA
>JAQVEI010000403.1 GCA_028697695.1 Lentimicrobiaceae bacterium | reverse complement strand
CATACGTTTATTCCCAGCTGCACAACTTCGTCTTTACCAGGGCTACGGAATGACTGAACCATCTCCGGTAATATCTGTTAATCAGCCCTCCGACAATGTTCTTGGCACCAATGGCACTCCACTTGACAATACGGAACTGAAAATTGCCGACGATGGTGAAATACTTGTTCGCGGACCGCATAGAATGAAGGGTTACTACAAAGATGAAAAGGCAACACGCGAGATAATTGATGAGGAAGGATGGCTTCATACAGGAGATATCGGTTACCTGCAGGATGGAAAATACCTGATGATAACCGACCGTAAGAAAGAGATATTCAAGCTTTCATCAGGGAAGTATATAGCTCCGCAGATGATTGAAAACAAAATACGTGAATCATCTTTTGTTGATAATTGTATTGTTTTTGGGGAACATCAGAAATTCGCTTCGGCAGTAATAATCCCGAACATGAAAGAGCTTCGTGAATGGTGTGCAAAAAACAATATAAATGCAGGGGAGAGTGATGAAGAACTGGTTGGCAATAAGGATGTTGTTGCTATGCTGAATAAGGAAATGGCAAAGATCAATAAGACTCTTTCCGAGTATGAAATGATAAAGAAAAGTTTCTATACATCCGATACATGGTCGGTTGAAAACGGGATGCTTTCACAAACCCTTAAACCCAAAAGAGCAGTTATACTTTCAAGGTATAAAGCGTTGGTTGATGCAGCGTATAATAAATAATCGTTTCAGGGTTTTGTATAAATCTCTGAAATTGTATATAATACATCAACGACCACTGCTCCTGGTCAATAATATTAATAACCCTTAAAAGCTTTGCCGGATCCTGTATTTTGTTCTGGCTTTTGGTGAAAATATGTCCCAGCATCCCTTTTTCGGTGCTCAGACTGCGAAGCAGTTGTGAATAAAACGATTCCAGCTCTGCACCCCGTTTGCCCGATAAGGTTTCCCAATCGCAAAACTCACCATCCGGAATTTCTTTTCCCTCCACATCTTTAATGCGTAGAAGCCTTAAACCCTTGTTGTATGGTGGTGGTTTATTCAATTCATCGGTCATTTTCAGGAACAGCAGATAGGTAATTTGTTCCAGATAGTCGCCATAGCTAACGCCATCGTCACGAAGTACGTTGGCAAGGTTCCATATTTTTGATATGATCGCGGAGTCGGGCATTTGAATTATGAATTGTGAACCTGACGCTTACCTTCTGTTCGAACTGTCAAGGATTCCTTGACAGTTGAATTTTTGTACAGTTCTTTTTCTGCAAAAACATTGTTAATATGGAAGCTGAGAGGTGATTATTGTTGAACGTTTTGCATACCTGTCCTCAAGGATCTGTAATAATGCCAGTCTTGAGTTTATATCCAGGGGATACAGTCCCCAATCATCAATGACCGGCAGATGGGTATTTAGAATACGTTTAGCCGGTTTTCTAAACCTCTGAACAGGTTAAAAGATCAGGTTCAATATCTAATTTGTTTTACAATTGGTATCATTTCAGCACGATGCTGTAATATTCGTCATCATTAGCCATGTATTTTAACATTAGCTGCCCGCTGGTGTTGGTTTCAAAAAATAATTCACTTCCCGACAGGTAATTACCCGTGCATGCTTCAATCTCATTATTGGCAATTTTCCGGTCGGGTATGTTTACAAGCTGATAAAATGTTTCAACCCGTCCCTCACCAGGCTCAGCAGGCATAGATATTACAATGGCCCATTTATTATTGGCTGATACATCGATAAGCTGTAAAACCGACAGTGGATCGTGGTAAATCACTATACCCTGGTTTTGATCGTCATCTACTAAAATGCTGTTTTCGGCCTGGTTTGTATAAACATTTTTTATTGGTGTCAATGGAGTTGAGCTATTTAGTGTGCACTTTTCTCCGGTTAAGTAGAGTTCCGAGATACAGATGTCATCATATTTAGTCCCCGGCAATGATTCTAATATATCGATTTTTACAAAAAAACAGGAATCGAGTATGGGTGACTCAAAATATGACCGTGCCTTCCGATATACCTCCTTGCTGAATTCATTCAGTTCTTTTCGCGAAAAATCCAATTCAATTTTTTGAATACCAAAACTATCAGCCAATGTTACAATTTGTTCGCGCGGGAATTTAAGCCCTTTGTATCCATCGGCAATTTCAGTAACATGTCCTTTGGGATGAACAGTTGCATAAACCGATAATCGTATTTTATTGGGGCGGGCATTTTGATAAAACAGCGCCTGGCTCTTTCCGTATCCGGTAAAAATACCAACATATACCTTAGCGCTATGGGGCATCTTAAAATGCACACTTTCAGGGTTATTGTCTTTATATGAGCCACATACCCAGCAGGTTTTAATATCACCATCAAATATGTTCGATTCAGGGTAGCGCTCAACGGGCATATCTTCATAATCGTAATGAGCAACATTAAAATAAAAATCTTCCCACTCACTTTCCGATTGTGCACATCCGTTACTTGCAAAACAAATAGTGATTACAATAAGGCAGGCTACTTTACAACAATGCTTTAATCTGTTCATAGGTGTCTTTTGAATATAATTCGTATTCGGTCTTCTTTAATCCTTCATGGCTGTTTTTATAAGCATCCATTTTTTTGAGTAACGACTCAATCTCAGCCTTACTTAGTTTTGCTATTATCTGCTCGATTACAGCCCGCCGGGTTTGGGATGATGGATTTCGCAGGTAAATTGTTTCTTCAATATACTCCTTGTCCGGTTTAGGATATATTTCATCGAGCTTCAGGCCCCAATCAATCAAAGGAATTTCCGAAAGTTGTTTATTGAGCAAAGTAAGATCGCAACTATAAACATCTTTTGATTCGGAAAAAAGATTATTAAACTCTGTGAAATCAATTACTTTATCGTTTTTTGTGTGCATGTCAAATGCATAAGCCTGCTTATACCTCTCTTTTAATGATGTTATATGCTGCAACTTTTCGGGAGTTCGGGCTTGTCCAATCTGCCAGTCCCAGTCCGGAACCGGTGATAGTAAGTAATAAACCATGGTATCGGTTAGTACTAATTTCACATTCCACTTTGAACTATAAGGGCCTAACAAGTTGGCTAATTCGTTAAAGGTAATTAACTCATCAAGTATCTTGTTTTCATAATCGAAAACATAAAGACCAACATCGCTTAATAAATACCGGGGTATTCCCCCATCGGGGAGACGGGTGATACCTTTCGCGCTGCGGTAGGCTGTTTTTGAGGCTATAAAAGCCGCTTTTGTATGTTTATTGTTCCAAACAGCACCGGGATAGACCTGGTATCCAATTGATAAATAACCGGAATGGCACGATGTAAATAAAAAAGCCATACTTATTGTGAGTATCTTG
>JAQVEI010000402.1 GCA_028697695.1 Lentimicrobiaceae bacterium | reverse complement strand
TGGCATAGATCCGCTATTTCACCCACATGGTTGGCCCCCATTTCCACTACTGCCATTTCGTGATTGGAGGTGATGCTCAGCACGGTCAAAGGGACGCCAATGTGGTTGTTGAGGTTACCGGAGGTAGCCAGGACGGTGTATCGTGCTGATAGTGTTGAAGCAATCAGCTCTTTGGTGGTGGTTTTACCATTGGAGCCGGTAATGCCTATAACAGGTATGGTGAGATGTTCCCGGTGAGCTATTGCCAGCTTTTGAAGCGCATTTAAAACATCGGGCACAAGCAGGGTACGTTCGTTCAGGCATAGCTGGGGTTTATCAACCACGGCATAGGAAGCACCTTGTTGCAAAGCTGTTTCGGCATATTCATTGCCATCAAAATTCTCGCCCCTGAGCGCGAAAAAAATGCTTCCGGGCATTACTTTACGTGAATCAGTACTGATGTAAGGGTGCTGTTTGAAGTGCTGATAAAGAATGTCATCCGAGGTGTAAGTAACCATCATAACCAGATTTAATGCCCGAAGGTATAGATTTTATATATAAAAAAAGTCCACTTGTAAAACAAATGGACTTTTTTTCGGATAGACTTAAATTATTTTTTACCTGAGTAGGCTCCGCCTACCCGTCCCATGGCACACCTGAATCCAATGTAATTGGTGGACAGGTTCTGGTCGAGATAACGTCTTGTTGAGGGGCTAAGGTAATATGCCGGGTCACGCCATGAACCGCCTTTATACACGCGGGAGTTATCCGAAATCAACGAAGTTTTGCCATATTCATACATCATGTTGGTAGTACTGATGGTGTCTGCCGGTGCGGTAGCCCAATCCGGATTAATGGTTGATTGATAATCACCGTCCAGATAGTTGATTTGATCCGCGCTGCGATAGTTAAACCGGTCTTTACTTTCTTCGGTAGTCACTTCCCGGTACTGAATGCGTCCGAGGCTGTCTTTTGGAGCCAGGTTTCCGCTTTCATCGGTAAGTTTGGTGGTGAATACGTTTCCTCTGAATGGAGCATAATCGGCCATGTCTTCATAAGTAAGCGGGCGATAAACATCGAGTACCCATTCTGAAACGTTGCCGGCCATATTGTAGAGGCCATAATCGTTTGGCCAGTAGGATGCAACTTCGGCGGGCAGGTCGGCACCGTCGTTTAAGCTGCCGGCCACTCCCATGTAGTCGCCACGTCCTCTTTTAAAGTTGGCCAGAAATTGTCCATAATATTTTTTCTCATCAGACCTTACTATGGTTCCATTCCAGGGATATACGCGACGTTCTACCACGCGCTCATACAATGTGTTACCCACCAGACCGAGGGCTGCAAATTCCCATTCGGCTTCGGTTGGCAGTCTGTATTTGGGCACCAGTATGCCGTCTTCGAGTCTGGCTCTTCTTTCACCGGTTCCGCTTGGGTTAAGATCTTTCAGCGGCTTATTGACCAATCCTTCATACTGGCCGGCCAGGTAGGCTTCGGTATTAAAGTTATTTTCATTGCGCTGGTCGGGATCAAAATCAAGGATACCTTCTTTAATAAGCAACATTTCATTTACCCGGTCGGTACGCCACAGGCAATAATCATTTGCTTGTACCCAACTTACACCTACCACGGGATAATTTCGATAAGCCGGATGGCGAAAATAGGTTTCAACCAATGGCTCGTTGTAAGCCAGTTTTTCTCTCCAAACCAGGGTGTCGGGAAGTGCTCTGCGGTATACTTCCGGATAGTCGGTGCCAAACACACGGCTAAGCCAGTACAGGTATTCCACATAGTCAACGTTGGCAACTTCGGTTTCGTCGATATAAAATGAGGGTACCGTTACCCGTCTGGGGATATTGTCCCATTCGTAGAGCGGGTTGTCGGTGGTTCGTCCCATAGTAAAGGTACCTCCTTCAATCATTACCAGTCCCGGACCCAAAGGCTGGTCGCCGTACTTGGTATTTACCTGAAAACCTCCGTTTTTCGGGTTGTTGTATTCCCAACCGGTGGTACGCGATGTTTCTTTTGCACATGAAGCCATGATAAACAGTGCAAAAGTAAAGAGTGTGAGTTTCAGAAAGATGTTCAATTTACTGGTCATTTCCGGTTTGTATTATTTTTTATGTATGATTAACTAAAAACGTGGACACTTTATTGCCTTTTGCTTAAAAGTTTTTTGAGCACAATCAAATTGCCAGGTGAAGGAAATTTCATGAGCTCCGCCGGTATTGTTGGTCAATTGTGAAACAGTATAGTCATAACTGTAGCCCAACTTAAACTTTGGCTGCATAAATCCAATCAGTGCGATAACGGCATCCGGATTTTCGAAGTTGTGCCGGAACCAACCTCCAACCACGAAAGGATAGAAGTTGAGGTACATACCCAGATTTAGCTGATGAAACTCACCCTGCTGTTGATACATGATGTTTGGAGAGATGCTAAGGTCTTCAACATCACCACTTTGCAGCCCATGCTGAATATCGATGAGTGCTCCGGCATGCACCGTAATTTTCATATCCAGCTTACTGTCGCCATTGCTGTAGAAACTATTATCAGGCTGATTCATATGATGTGCGGCAATACCGCCATACATACGCTCGCGGTAACCAAAAAGTATTCCGGACGAAAAATCAATCATTCCCAGGCTCAACCGATCGGGAGGCGTTTCTGCTGTAGGAGGTAGTGAGCCAAGCATGTCGCCACCAACCAATTGATCACCAAAAATAAATTTATCCCAATCCAGTTTTGTCTGAATGTATGTACCCTGAATTCCTGCACTCATGGTGAGGTTTTTGCTCAGATTCACTTTAAAGGCATACATTGCACCCACAGAAGTGCTGTTTAAGGTGCCGGCAGCTTGATTTTCATTGATTACTAACAATCCAATGCCTCCTGAAACAGCATCAATAAATTGATCATAAGAAACGGAATAATCGACAAAAGTTGCTGGTATGGATGGCCACTGATTGCGATAATTGAGCGTAAGGCGGGGACAAATTTTAGAGCCTGCCAGCGCAGGATTCAGATAAAGGGGGTTCCCATAGTATTGCGAAAAGGAAACATCTTGAGCAAATGCCGCACTTGTCGCTAGAAAAAGCCCGATAAAAAAACAGATTCTTAACCTCATGTCTTGTGTGTTTCAGCAGCCAATATTACGAATAATTTTAATAATACCGCCCAAATATAAAAAAATTGTTTGAATTCAGTTTCTATCATTGCAATAACGGCAGCATACTCTCGTTAGTATATCACCGTTTGAACAAGATATGTGTTAAACTTTCAGCAAACCGCCTTATCCAGGGAAAATGAACCTAAAACACCGGCAGTTGTTGACTTTAATACGTTTAGCGCCCCGGCACTAAAGACACTTTTTCCAAC
>JAQVEI010000401.1 GCA_028697695.1 Lentimicrobiaceae bacterium | reverse complement strand
CGCATTGATGCGCAATATCAGGATGAATCCGTCTCCATCACCATTCCATTCACCGATGAAGCTTCGGTGGAAAACGCCATTCAGTGTTGGGCGGTAATGCTCAAAATGGGCTATGGCAACGAAATTATTTCGCATCGCATGCGCCTGTTGCAAGCGGTTGCCATGCGTCTGGAATTAAAGGAAGGTATCAACAGTTGCTCTATAATCAACGACACCTACAGCTCTGATCCGGAATCTCTGGCAATTGCACTGGACTTTATGGCAAACCAGCATCAACACGAACGCAAAACCCTGATTATAAGCGATTTAAAACAAAGCATGCCCGATGAGGAGGTACTTTATGGCTCCATAGCCGACATGCTTGAAAATAAAGGCATTACCAGGCTTATAGGCATAGGGCCGGCCTTGAAGGCGCACCGTAAGCTGTTTCGCATGCCATCCGAATTTTACGATGATACTTTTGGTTTTATTGACGGCTTTAAATCTTCTGATTTTAACAACGAGACTATCCTGGTAAAAGGGGCCCGGGTATTTGGATTTGAGAAAATAAGTGAGTTGCTTCAGCAACGCTCGCACGAAACCGTGCTGGAAGTTAATCTGGATGCGCTGGTGCATAACCTGAACCATTATCGCTCACTGCTTCCCGCCAATACGGCGGTGATGGCTATGGTCAAAGCATTTTCCTATGGCAGTGGAAGTTTTGAAATAGCCAATGTGTTGCAATTCCATCGTGTGGATTATCTAACGGTGGCTTACGCCGATGAAGGCGTGGAATTGCGCAAGGCAGGCATTCACATGCCCATCATGGTGATGAATCCCGAACAGAGCGGGATGGAAAGCATGCTCCGCTATAACCTTGAGCCGGAGATATATAATTTTCGCTCTTTAAATCTCTTGCTACGGGCCATCAGGTATTATGGTTTTTCCGCAGAACACGGCATCCAAATTCACATTAAGCTCGATACGGGTATGCACCGGCTGGGATTTGAAGAACGCGACCTTGAAGAACTTGTACTGACCCTTAAAGAGCACCCGGAAGTAAAAGTTCGCTCAGCCTTTTCGCATCTGGTAGGGAGTGATGATCCTAAGCTGGACGATTTTACCCGCCGTCAATTTGCAGATTTCGGGCAGATGACCGCCATGCTGGAGCAGCGTCTGGGCTATAAATTTATCCGGCACATTCTTAATTCCGCTGGTATCCGGCGATTCCCCGAAGCACATTTCGACATGGTACGACTGGGTATCTCACTGTATGGTATTTCAGGTGATCCCCGGGAGCAACAAAACCTGGAAACAGTAAGCAGTTTGAAAACCACCATATCCCAGATAAAGATTATTTCTGCAGGAGAGTCCGTAGGTTACAATCGTGCCTGGAAATCAACACGCGACACCGTAATTGCCACCGTACCCATCGGCTACGCGGATGGCTTAAGCCGGCAATTGAGCAATGGCATTGGCAGCATGATGGTTAAAGGGCAGCGGGCACCTGTAATTGGAAACATCTGCATGGATATGACCATGCTCGATATAACAGGAATTGCAGCAAATGAAGGGGATGAAGTAGTGGTTTTCGGTAAAGAACCGTCAATTACAGAGCTTGCCCGTTCCATAAAAACCATTCCTTATGAAATCCTTACGGGAATATCGAGAAGGGTAAAACGTATTTACTTTCAGGAATAGTACTTTGCAGCCACTGCTGAAAAACAAGTCAGTTGCTTCATCACAAGCAGATATTCAGATGCACACTGCAGGGTATTTCCCCCTGCCACCAGGCATACCCAAGCCGATTTAAAAACTCATTTCCGGTTTTTTACGAAACAACCGCCGCCATTGTAACTTTACCCTGTGCCAGTCAACCAGGGAATAAACGGCAAGCAAAACTCCACTGATGGTGATGGCCTGAATGCGGTAGGTATACCAATAATGACCGTATGAATGGTCTGCAGCCCCGTAGAACCATATATAGGGTAGAAAGGCTACTGCAAGAAACAGCACGAATTTGGCGATACCCTGCTTGTTGAAAAAAAACGGACTTAACAACACCGGCACAAGCAGCAATATATTGACAAAAACCAGGGGTATAAGATTGAAATTTCTCATTATGGCATCCATTCGGGTTATATTCTCACTTCCGGCCCTGCGAAGGAACTGATTGGTAACATCTGACACAATATCCAGTTCGGAGAAAGGAATGGTAATTATCATTTTCATGGCCCAGGCACCCGAATAAGCAACAATCCAAAGCAAACTAAAACCAACAAGCTGTTTAAAGCCATGCCAGAGCTCAGTTTTCAGGTTATTTTCATGGCCGCACATACTCACCCACAAAAGCATAGGAATGCCGAGGGTGAGCAAAGGTGCAGTCAATAAATCAAAGTAAGTAGCAAGTGCTCCGGAAATAAAGAAAAGGACTGCCGGATTCTTTCCCCTGTGCATCCAACGGATAAGTACCAGGCTCATAACAACAGAAATGATCAGAACAGGGGACAATTGCATGGAGAACTGCATCACATATACATTCATAAAAAACAAGCCCGATAGCAACAACAAAGCTTTTAAGGCGCCCAGCTCCCTGCCCAGCTTTATGGCAAAAAACGCCATGAGCAGAGAGGTAATCATGAAAATTATCCACTTAATCTCATTATAATTGGTGAAGGCATAAAACAATCTGAAGAAATATGAATTGCCATGCCAGTAGCGGGCGTAGAAAAAATTGGGATTTTGTTTATTGTTCAGTGTATTGTATTTTACCCACTTCCACTGAGAAACATACGGTGAGGTATAGTCGATACGGCCTCTGCCCAACAATGCCGACTTTATAACATCATGGTTATCAATGGTATATATTATATTGGTCATCAAACCATCCATGGCATAATCCGGACGGTGATTCATGCCTTCAATAATCATGTGTGGATAGCTCGGCTGATTTTCCATAAACGTCAGGCTGTATTCGATGTTGCTTCTCACCGGTTTGTCCGGAACAAGACTGGAAAGTACAGCAAAACCCAGGAAAAACAGGATGAGCCATGCAAACACTTTAATGTAATACCATACGGGCTTTAAGACCCGGGATTTAAATGATGCCATAGGATTTTTTATTGATATATCGAAAGGCTTGTATCTGAAATTTTAAAATTCAAAGCAAAGGTATGTTTAATATTTGTTTTCTTTACACTTACCTGAGATTTATAAAATTACTGCAATGCACTCGCGGCATACCCTATAACGGTATAGAGGTGTTCCGGGGATGCAGGTGTATTCAGGGCTAAAAGCCCGGATAATACTTTATTCTTGTCCTTTTTTGGATTCAACAACAGGTTTGGGATATCTGCCTTCTTTGGCTGCTTCGTAATCAGGGA
>JAQVEI010000400.1 GCA_028697695.1 Lentimicrobiaceae bacterium | reverse complement strand
GGCTTTGCAATGTCTCAAAATGTCGCAGCCCAGTAATCCGTCGATCTGCGGATTTCCCAGACCCCTGAAAGAGCGGTTGATGTGGCTTAAGTCGGTGGCCGTAGTTCTGTAGTTTTCTATGGTTACCGAACCTATCTCAAAGCGGTCTATTATTCCCACGTGGCTGAAAACGCTGGGAGCATTTGGTGGCAGATGTTTTCGGGTAACACGTTTCAAATCAGTATGCTTTACAAATTTTTGCATCCTATCGCTGTCCAGTAAAGTTCTTGCTGATCCGGTATCCAGCAATAAGAGTGCAGGTTTGCCATTAATCATTACTCTTACCAGAAAGTTGTATCCACCGGATTGAAAGTTGAGCTGAATCAGGTTTAAAGCTGTCATAGGTTTAAAGCTTTTGCTTAATGAATTATGGGTTAAAAATTTGGCTTTAAAGCATACTTATTGTAGTATGATTCAATAATTTGAACCGCTTCTTCGGCAGTGTCAACCAGCGTAAAGATATTCATATCTTCGGGGCTGATGTTGTGTTCGGCAAGCAAATGATCGCTTATCCAGTCAATCAGTCCCTGCCAGTAATCTTTTGAAACGAGAACGATAGGAAATTTTACCGTTTTATGCGTCTGAATTAAGGTAATGGCCTCAAAAAGTTCATCCAGTGTACCAAATCCACCTGGTAAAACGATGTATCCCTGAGAGTACTTCATAAACATCACCTTACGCACAAAGAAAAAATCGAACGTAATGAGTTTGTCGGGGTCGATAAAAGGGTTTGAGCCTTGTTCGGTGGGAAGTTCAATGTTAAGGCCAACCGATTTGCCACCGCCGAAGTGAGCGCCTTTATTGGCTGCTTCCATTATGCCAGGTCCTCCGCCAGAGATGATGCCAAAGCCTTTCTTGGTCAGCAGGTAGGCTATTTCTTCTGCAAGCTTATAGTACTGATGATTGCTGCGGGTGCGGGCTGAACCAAAAATAGTTACACACGGCCCAATTCTGCCCAGTTTGTCATAACCATCCACCAGTTCGGCCATAATTTTAAATACAGCCCATGAATCACTGGTCATAATTTCATTCCAGTTTTTAGGTGTAATGGCTTCCCGGATGCGATCTTCTTCGTTCAGTGATTCAGTATTCATCATAGTATTGTTTTTTGAATATTTAACATGCATTCAGCTTTTGGCGCTGTAAATATACTATTATGCACCGTAAGAATCCAAAAATAAATTGCCGGTTCAATTTTTAAGCACATTAATTTACCGGGTGTGTTTTTTTATTGATGATTAACCGGGGTTAAGTTCTTCCAGAATATATTTTCCGGTTACACTTTTGGGATTCCGTGCTACTTCTTCAGGTGTGCCTTCGGCCACGATGTATCCGCCTCGTGTACCTCCTTCAGGACCTAAATCAACAATGTAATCGGCCACTTTTATTACTTCTGTGTTGTGCTCAATTACCAATACCGTATTGCCTTTGTCTACCAAACGGTTTAATACGGCCAGCAGTACATTCACATCTTCAAAATGAAGACCGGTTGTTGGTTCATCCAGGATATATAATGTTTTGCCGGTATCCTTTTTCGAGAGTTCGGTAGCCAGTTTCACGCGTTGAGCTTCACCTCCGGATAAGGTATTCGATTGCTGTCCCAGCGTTATATAGCCAAGTCCTACTTCAATCAGGGTTCTTATCTTCTGAAGTATTGAAGGTATATGTTCAAAGAGTTCATAAGCCTGATTGATGGTGAGATTGAGTACATCGTTTATTGATTTTCCTTTAAATCTCACTTCAAGGGTTTCACGGTTGTAACGCTGGCCGTTACAAGTTTCGCAGGGAACCTGCACATCGGGTAAAAAGTTCATTTCAATGGATCGTACTCCTGCTCCCCTGCAGGTTTCGCATCGTCCGCCTTTAACGTTGAATGAAAACCGCCCAGCCTGATAGCCCCGGGTTTTAGCTTCGGGCAATGAGGCAAAAAGTTTGCGTATATCATCAAACACACCCGTATAAGTTGCCGGATTTGAACGTGGTGTACGACCAATAGGCGATTGATTGATCTCGATAACCTTGTCGAGATGTTCCAGTCCGGTAATTTTTTTATAGGGCAGCGGCTTTTTATCGCTACGGTAAAAGTGCTGATTTAGAATGGGATAAAGGGTTTCATTGATAAGAGATGATTTTCCGCTGCCCGATACGCCTGTTATACAAATAAACGTACCCAGCGGCAGGCGTAGGTTCACCTGTTTCAGGTTGTTGCCGGTAGCTCCCGTCAGCACAAGCTTTTTGCCGTTACCCGTTCTTCTGACTTCGGGTACTTTTATGGATTTTTCGCCATTCAGGTACTTACAGGTAATGGAGTGGCATTTCAGCATCTGTTCAGGGGTGCCTGCTCCCATAATTTTGCCTCCGTGTCTTCCTGCTCCCGGGCCAATGTCAACAATAAAATCCGATGAAAGTATCATCTCTTTATCGTGTTCAACCACAATCACAGAGTTTCCCAGGTCCCGCAAATCCTTCAGTGAGTTAATCAGCCGTTGGTTGTCACGCTGATGCAGGCCTATACTTGGTTCATCCAGTATGTACAAAACACCCACCAGTTGCGAACCAATCTGAGTGGCGAGCCGGATGCGCTGAGCCTCACCTCCGGACAAGCTTCCTGCCTGCCGGCTTATAGTGAGGTATTCAAGACCTACATCTAAAAGAAAGCCGATACGGTTTAATATTTCGCGAACAATTTCATGAGCCACGACCCTTTTTTTCTCATCGGTGAATAAGTCATCCCGTTTTAGCCATTGCTGCAGCATAAGCAGGTCGAATTCAGCAATATCTGCTATTGATTGTCCTGCAATCTTAAAATGCAGGGCCTCCGGCTTTAATCGGCTGCCGTTGCATTCAGGACAGGGTTTGCGGTTCATAAAGCTGGCAGCCCATTTGCGTACATTGGCCGAATTGCTTTCGGCCGACTGGTTGGTAATGAAGTTTATGATGCCTTCAAAGTTGAGGGAATAAGAGGAGGTAACTCCCAGGTATTCATTTTTTACCCTAAGTACTTCGTCTGTACCATACAAGATGGCATTGATGGCTTCTTCCGGAATATCGTTGATGGGTGTATTCAGGTTAAAACCATACTTTTCGCCCAAAGCCTCAATCTGCCTGAATATCCACGTTGATTTGGCTTCACCCAAAGGCACAATCCCTCCTTTTTTGATGCTTTTTTCCGGGTTAGGAATAATCTTATCCATATCGGCTTCGGTAACCGTGCCCAGTACGTTGCAATGTGGGCAGGCCCCATAAGGTGAGTTGAACGAGAATGAATTGGGCTCTGGTTCTTCATAGGCTAAACCGGTTTCCGGATCCATCAGCTTTTTGCTG
>JAQVEI010000399.1 GCA_028697695.1 Lentimicrobiaceae bacterium | reverse complement strand
TTTTTCCAGGGTTTACGTGCGCTGTGAGTTGTGTTTTTCATAAAGTGGGTGGTTTGTGTTATTTTTTACTTTCTGTAGCTTTTTTTAACCACGAGGGTACAATACTGTTGTGACCGGGAACCAATGCATTGGGAAAAGAAGCAAGGCTGTTCACGGTTCCGTGTGGCGTTTCCCGATGGCAATCCCAGCAACGCGAACCCTGGCCTTGTTCATGATTTTTGCCCGTTACCGTGATGGCGTTTACCATACTCAACAGTTCACCATGGCATCGGATGCAATTTTCCTGAACCACACCTATACCAGCCGGCTTAATCTTTATTACCTGAGGCTCAGCACGTGCAGTGAAAATTGTTGCATGACGCAGGCCATCACTGGCCTTGAAATAATAGGTTCTGAAAAAGTTGTCCTGAGGTACATGACAATCATTGCAGGTGGCAACTTCGCGGTGGCTGCTGTGCGTCCAGGATGCGTATTGCGAATACATCACATGGCAGTTGATGCATGTTTCCGGATCATCACTCAGGTAGGAATGGGCGTTGGATGCGCGAATTAGAAGCAGTCCTAAACCGGTGAAAATACCTAGCAACATGATTACCGGTAATTCCCATCGCCCCGGGGGTCTCAGTTTTTTAAAGATCTTCCTCATGTAGTCAATTATGTAAGTACTCAAATACCTGAATTATTCAGTACAAATATAACATGAGAAATCCTAAATGACAAAACTTTGCGCAATTTATAGCCATTATAAATAAGCTATCGCGCGATAAGGAGTTTACGATAGATTGTAGTATGTGCATTAAGTCGGATCCTTAATATGTATATACCGGATTTTAAATGACTTACCGGAATAAACTTCTGGTCATATTCCTTGTTAAGGGCGATAAAGTCCAGTTGCCGTCCATTCAAATCAAATATTTGTATACCTGCAGCTTCAAGCCCCGTATCGGATTGATAGTTGAGTATAAAAAATGATTGGGCAGGCACCGGGTAAACTTCGATAAACGTTGAATTGATGGCAGGGTCGGGAATTTCAGGCAATATAACACCGGGAAGCTTGCCCGGGAAAATATAGGGTTCATGATAGGTAACAACATCCAGGTGATGGAGCAGGTTTTTCAGGTAAAATGTATGCATTGGACTGTTGCTGTTAGTCAGCTCGTTCATCAGCAAACTGTCGGGCAGGCAGTTTAGATTGTCATAGATTATTTTGAGGTTTAGTTTGTATATACTTAACCACTCCTCTGTATTATAATCACTGGATTCATCAATATACCCGGCATTCAATAATATCCCGGGTGCCAATGTGGTATCGCCGGCAAACAGGCTGCTAAAGGCTCTCGAAAGTTCACTTTCCACAGTGTTTTGTTTGTAAAGAATTGATTGCCAGGCCTGTGGTATGTCATCAGGGCTTTCCTGAAGAAAAAGATTTGCCGATGCGAGATTATATACGCCATTTCTGATGGCTTTGCTCATTTCTACTTCTGATTCCAAATGCTCCAGGCCGGAATATTGTTGGTAGCAGTTCACCAGGTTATACTGCATCCAGCCAGGCATTTCAGGAAATCGTTGTTTAAGCAGTTCCAGCAATCCAGGCAAACGCACGCTGTGACAGTTTTTTAGGAGGATTTCCAGAAGCATTTTATTGGGAAAGTAGTTGTTTTTCACCAGTGCCTGAATTACAGGATAAGATAAGTAAGGAGAATACCGGTTTAAAGTTTTAAAAAAATCTGGTGAATCATCACCCATGTGCGCAATGGTGCGTAATTGTAAACCGGGTGTATCTCCTCCGTCAACAAGTTCTTTTTGTCTATCTTGAATGGTTTCAGTTATCCTGTCCCAGGTTTCCAATTTTTCCATATCGGGGATGTCGGTGATCCAGGAGGGAAGGTAGGTGCTGTCCCCGGGAAAACTGACTGCAACCGGAACAGGCGATATGCGGGCATACATTCGGGGTAGCTGATGCATGAGGGAATCATTGTAGCAATAATAACGGATGTCAGGCCCCTGATTGCGAAAGTCTCCTTCGCGTTGATGCCGGGAATAACTGAAATGATTGCCCGCCGGAGCGGTTTCACCGGATGGTAAAGAGCCTTGCCTGAGGGCAATGCCAACATTGACTTCGCTGCTGTCGGCCGTGATGGCTACATCAAAAATGTTACTGTTGAACCAATTGTTTAACACCCTTAATCCGTTTGAGCCATCCGGGGAACGATTTTGGTTTTGAGCCATCAGGCCAACGGAGCACTTATTGATTTTATTTCCGCTTATCAGGTTGTTGGCAGCTCCGCAATTGTTTATAATCATTGCCGCCGATGGAAAAAGCAGTGGGGCTAATCCGCTCACATTGCCGGTGAATTGATTCAGGCTGATGTTATACAAGTTGCAGTGGTCAAGGTATATACCGGCGCTCACCGGCTTATAATTGCCCGTACTGCCACTTTGTAGTGTTTTAATTTTACAATTGCTGATATTTGCTAATCCGGCACCCGAAATATACACTCCGGTATAATTTCTGTCAAAACGAATACCATCAAGTACCAGTGCATAGCCGGGATGAGAAAATCGCGCATCTATGCCGCAATTGAATTGCTTGAACAGAGGATCAGCACTGGGAGCAAAAGGAAGCGAATCGTTAACAACCGCTTTGCTGACCACAAACCATGAGTTGAAACTCCTGATTCCGCATCCTCTGTCGGGTAGTTGTATTAGATTAACCGGAATGAGATTCTCAAACTGACAGCTTGTAAAATGAACACCCTGTATACCGTTTAGTTCTACCTGGGCTTCAGGGCCTTGTCCCTCAATCAATTCGTTGTTGGTAAATCTGCAGAATTTAAACTCCGATGGATTTATCCCTATGCCCGGATGCATGAGAATGGATTGGATATTATTGGTAAAGTATGAACGGTTGGCATAAATAACTCCTCCACCTTGCGGACACGAATGCGCGGTGTCATTCACAGCCATACATTCCACCGCGATACGTGCTTTTTCAATGGTTGCGCCATAATTCATGCTTAACTTTGCCTGTGGCAGCGTGGTGTCACCAAAATCAGCATGACCATATAAGCGTATTCCCTGCCATAAGTTTATACAGTTGGCTGTAAGCTTTCCGCCATTGATGATAAGTTGTCCGCCCGGCATTACTTTTATGGTTCTATCGTCGCCCATTTCAATGGTCGCTGTTATGGTGAGTGTAGCACCGGCAGCAATAATCACATCATGCAGCATGTTTTTATCTCTTTCCCACACCGTGTTTTCGGTAATGGTTATGGCTGAATTTGATACCGGCAGGCACAAATCAGCTTCCCACAGCCCTCTGCCATAAGTGGCTGCAAGTACTTTCTTTCGTTTGTAATTGATTTC
>JAQVEI010000013.1 GCA_028697695.1 Lentimicrobiaceae bacterium | reverse complement strand
CACGCAAATTTAAGGATCCTATTTATGGTCCGGATAAAGCTTTTGAAAAAAAGAATTATGGTCCGGGTATGCATGGAAACTCAAAAAGGCGCAAGAAACTTTCAGAATATGGCACACAGCTTCAGGAGAAGCAAAAAGCCAAATATACTTATGGTATTCTTGAAAAACAGTTTAAGAATACTTTTCATAAAGCCAGTCGCAAAAAAGGCGTTACCGGAGAAATATTACTTCAACTCATCGAGATGCGTCTCGACAACGTGGTGTATCGCCTGGGGATTGCTCCCAGCCGGAGTGCTGCCCGACAACTGGTAACACATCGCCACATTACAGTAAATGGTTCGGTGGTCAACATTCCTTCCTATGAGTTAAAGGTGGGTGACATTGTTGCAGTAAGGGAAAAATCCAAGTCATTGGAAGTGATTCAGGATTCTCTGGCAGCCCGTCGCAACGCTTATCCATGGCTGGAATGGGACGGCAATCTCCTAACCGGGAAATTTGTAAGCCTGCCTATGCGGGAAGATATTCCGGAAAATATAAAAGAGCAGCTCATTGTTGAGTTGTACTCCAAATAAAGATTGCAGTTTTATTTTTTTTCACGTAAGAGCAAGAGTTTATGGCTATATTAGCATTTCAAAAACCTGAAAAGGTGATTATGGTCGAAGCTGATGATTCAAAAGGTGTTTTTGAATTCAGGCCTCTCGAACCCGGGTTTGGTATTACCATTGGCAACGCCCTAAGAAGAATACTGCTTTCATCACTCGAAGGATTTGCAATTACTTCGGTGAAAATTGAAGGGGTTGAAATGGAGTTTTCCTCCATTAAAGGTGTAGTAGAAGATGTTACCGATATTATCCTCAACCTTAAAAAGGTGAGGTTTAAAAGGTTGCTGGATAATGATACAACCGAAAAAGCGCGTATCGTTATTTCGGGGCAAAATGTGTTTAAAGCCGGCGAAATGAATAAATATTTGTCGGTTTTTCAGGTGCTAAATACCGAAGAGGTTATCTGTCACATGGAAAACTCCGTTAAGCTTACTTTAGACATTACAGTGGATAAAGGCAGAGGGTATGTACCGGCTGAAGAAAACAAACAGGCCAATGCTCCATTGAATACCATAGCTGTTGACTCTATCCATACCCCCATTAAGAATGTAAAATATACCATTGAGAATTTCCGTGTTGAACAAAAAACCGACTACGAAAAGCTGATTCTTGAATTGGTAACCGATGGATCAATAAATCCCAAAGATGCATTAAAAGAAGCTGCTAAGATTCTGATTCATCATTTTATGCTCTTTTCTGATGAAAAAATCACCCTGGATACCGAAGAAAAAGCGGTTACCGAAGAGTTTGATGAAACATCCCTGCATATCCGCCAATTGCTGAAAACCCGCCTGGTTGATTTGGATCTTTCGGTCAGAGCGCTCAATTGTTTGAAAGCTGCCGACGTGGAAACTTTGGGTGAGTTGGTATCGTACAATAAAAATGATCTTTTAAAGTTCCGTAACTTTGGTAAGAAGTCGTTATCCGAGTTGGAAGATTTGGTTAAGGCGAAAAATCTTGAGTTCGGGATGAACATTTCAAAATATAAACTTGATAAGGATTAATATAAAATGAGACACGGAAAGAAATTAAATCACCTCGGAAGAACGAGTGCTCACCGTAAGGCCATGCTTTCCAATATGGCTTCCTCGCTCATTCTGCATAAGCGCATCAACACTACGCTTGCCAAAGCCAAAGCATTGCGTACCTATGTTGAGCCTCTGATTACCCGTTCAAAAAATGATACTACCCACTCAAGACGCGAAGTGTTTAGCTATCTGAACAACAAGGAAGCGGTTACCGAGCTCTTCAGAGAAGTTTCAGTAAAGGTTGCCGACCGTCCGGGAGGCTATACCCGCATCTTAAAGACCGGTACACGGCTTGGCGATAATGCTGAATTGTGGATGATGGAGCTGGTGGATTATAATGAGGTGATGCTGGGCACGAAAGAAACGGCTAAAGTAAAAACGACACGCCGTGGTCGTTCAGGTAAGTCGAAAGCTGAAGGTGGTGCTAAGGCAAAAGCTCCAAAAGCTGCCGGGGTAAAAGCCGAAGAGGCTTCGGCAACCAAAGAGGTTAAACCGGAACAGACAGACACTACCGGCGAAACTGAATCAGAAAATACTGAGCCAAAAGCATAGCTTTTGTTTCAAAAAAATCTCCGAGGATGAAGTAGCCTATACTTTGTCCTCTTTCTGTTTTAAGGTACACGAAAAAGTTTATTGTTTAATCAAAAAAAGAATACTATGAGTTCAATTGTAAATGTGTTGGCCCGCCAGATTCTTGATTCACGTGGGAATCCCACTATTGAAGTGGATGTTTATACCAGTAACGGCATATTGGGCCGGGCCGCCGTTCCTTCCGGCGCCTCCACCGGAGTGCATGAAGCAGTGGAGTTGCGCGATGGTGATGAGAGCTACTATCTTGGTAAAAGCGTGCGCAAAGCTGTAAATAATGTAAATAAGGTACTTGCCGAAGAACTTAAAGGTTACCTGGTATTCGAGCAAAACGCTATCGATCAGCGTATGATTGAAATTGACGGTACACCCAACAAGTCAAACATGGGAGCCAATGCAATGCTTGGCGTGTCGCTGGCTGTAGCTCACGCTGCTGCACAGGAATCAAACCAGTTTATGTTTCGGTATGTAGGTGGTGTTAACGCTAACACCCTGCCCATTCCAATGATGAACATTATTAATGGAGGTTCTCATGCAGACAATGCCATCGACTTTCAGGAGTTTATGATTATGCCTGTTGGTGCACCCACATTCTCGGAAGCGCTGCGCATGGGTACCGAAGTGTTTCATAACCTGAAATCGGTGTTAAAAAAAGCCGGGTATTCTACCAATGTTGGAGATGAGGGAGGCTTTGCTCCAAACTTAAAATCCAATGAGGAAGCAATTCAGGTAATACTGAGAGCCATTGAAAAAGCCGGATACAAACCCGGAGTAGATATATTCTTATCGCTCGACCCCGCCTCTTCTGAATACTACCTGGAAGATGAAAAGGTGTATCACCTTAAAAAGTCAAGCGGAGACAAACTTACATCCTCTCAAATGGTTAGTTACTGGAAAGAATGGACAGATAAGTATCCCATAATTTCGATAGAAGACGGAATGGCTGAAGATGATTGGGATGGATGGAAAGAAATGACGGAAGTAATGGGCAAAAAAGTTCAACTGGTGGGTGATGATTTGTTTGTGACCAATTCAAAACGTTTGCGGATGGGTATTGACAAAGGTGTAGCCAACTCCATACTGGTAAAGGTTAATCAAATCGGAACGCTCACCGAAACCATTGAAGCGGTTAATATGGCTTATCGCAACGGTTATACCGCGGTAATGAGTCACCGTTCGGGTGAAACTGAAGATACCACCATAGCTGATCTTTCAGTGGCATTGAATACCGGATTGATAAAAACCGGTTCAGCCAGCCGTACCGACCGGATAGCCAAATACAATCAACTGCTTCGTATAGAAGAGATTCTTGGCTCAACCGCGAAATATCTTGGAAAAGATTTTAAATATGCCCGATAGTAGCTGGTAATCAACAATACTATTTCCCCGGTTGTAACTAGCCGGGGATTTTTTTTTAGCTATTGCGACGGCCCGGACTTGGTTTTTTTTGAAAAACCCTAAATCTTTTTACTACTTTAGCATCAATACGCTCAACCACAGCGCGCATCCTGGTGTTTGACTCCAATATCAAATGGGTTTCTATGTTTTTAATCCCCGCCACTCTGGCAGATTCCAGCATGAGCATTCCCATGCATATTTCCAGACCCAGTCCCTGATGTTCAGGCTTTATGGCGCCAAGCATAAGATCGAGCTGGGAGGCGTTGCGCATGCTTTTTAAAATATGATACCAGCCGAAAGGGAGTAGTTTACCTTTGGCGCGGCGAACGCCATCGCTCATATTGGGTACGCCAACGATAAAAGCCACCAGTTCATCATTGTGGGTTACCGTTTTTATAAACCGGGGATCAAGCACCGGCATGTATCTGTCTGCCAAATCGTGCATTTCCACTTCATTCATGGGGTAAAAACCATATAAATTGCTGTAAGTCTGGTTCACGAGCCTGAGAAAAGGCACGATTTGTTTTTTCAGCTCTTTTTTATGGGTAAATTCATGCATCCTGAACCGGTTCCCATTCAACACCCTTTGCTGTACACGCTTGTAAATGTCAGGTAACACCAGATCAATGTTGAAGCGGTATGTCATGCAATCTATCATAGGTGAATAACCATTTGCCAGCGTAAGATCAACCATGTATGGATGATTGCATGCAATGTCAATCAACTGAGGTAGATCATCGAATCCTTCAATACGAAAACCCTGGGGATCTTTGTCAGAAAATCCATAGGGGCCGGCTACCATGTCCGCACCATGATTAATTGCCCATTTTTCGATGTTGCTCAATAAGGCAGAGGCTACTTCGGGCATGTTAAAACAGGCAAAATGACTAAAACGCGCTGTTCTTTCGCTGGTGAGTTGATTGTAGCTTCTGTGAATGATACCCATGATTCGTCCTACAGCTTTTCCCTGATGAAATGCCAGTAACAGTATGGTTTCGCAATGGTTGAATCCTTTATTCTTTGAAGGATTAAAATAATTCCATTCATCGGCATACACCGGCGGAAGCCAGTAAGGATCGTCGTGATGAATTTTGGCCGTCAGGTTTATAAAAGTGCGTAGTTGTTTCTTGTTGCTGACTTCAATAATATCAATTTCCATAGAATGGTATTGAAGATGATGTGATGTAAAGTCGGTTAAATGAGATTTTGAACAAAGATGAAGTAACTTTTCCATAAAAGCAAGAGAAAGTATTGTATTTTAGTGGCTCAAAAATGACAGGAGTGGACTGAGCCGCGGTTGTTTGTCGTTTTAATCTCATTACCCACTAATAACCATATACATATGAACGAAATAGCCTACATTGGAGAGCATATTTTACCCGGTCTTATTGGACGTATTTTAATTTACCTTTCTCTTTTTTCCGGTCTGGGAGGTTTGTTTTATTACATAAAACTGGCTAAAAATAACAGAAATTCTTTGGCGCGTACCCTTGGACGGCTGTTCTACAGCCTTCAAACGGCTGCCATCGTTGGCATAGGACTTATATTGTTTTATCTGATATTTAACCATTTTTTTGAATACGCCTACGTTTTTAAACATTCGTCCAGGCTTATGCCGGATAAGTTTATTGTTTCAAGTTTTTGGGCAGGTCAGGAAGGCAGTTTTTTATTGTGGGCAATTTTTATTGGCCTGTTTGGGATAGGTGCCATGTTAACTGCCCGGCGTCTCGAGGGCGGGGTAATGTCGGTGGTTATTGTAGCTCAAATCATACTGGTTACTATGCTTCTTGGGGTTCAGTTTGCCGGTATTCCGATAGGCAGCGATCCATTTATCCTGCTTCGGAATGTTGGTGAAAATATGGAAAATACATTTTTCCACAATCCCAACTATATGCAGTTCATCATGGATGGCAACGGTCTCAATCCTTTACTTGAGAACCCCTGGATGGTTATTCACCCGCCTATGCTTTTTATGGGTTATGCCTCAGCCATTTTTCCGTATGCATATGCTATGGCCTCACTAATGGAAGGTGATAAGCGCTATTGGCTTAAACCATCCCTTCCCTGGCTTCTGCTGGCTATTGGTTTGTTGGGTACCGGTTTGATTATGGGTGGCGCCTGGGCATATCAGTCACTCACTTTTGGCGGCTTCTGGGCATGGGACCCGGTTGAAAATGCTTCTCTCACCCCTTGGTTGGTAATGGTAGCTGCATTGCATTATATGTTGCTCACCTATAAAAGGGATAAATATTACTATGGCACTTATATATTTATTGCCCTCAGTTTTATTATGGTGATTTATGCCAGCTATCTCACCCGGTCCGGTGTATTGGGTGAAACCTCGGTGCATGCCTTTGGAGATGACGGCCGCAGTTTTCAGCTTCTGACATTTTTGTTGATTTTTACGGTGTTCCCGGTGTATCTTTTGATTAAACGCCGTAAAAAGCTGAAAGTAAACGATTTGCCTAACTTCTTTTCGCGTGAATTCCTGATGCTTTACGGAGCCATCGTAATTTTGTTGTCTGCATTTCAGGTAATCGCTACTACTTCTTTGCCGGTGATTAATAAGTTGATGGGCACAAAGATGGCTGCTCCAACCGATGTCGTTAACTTTTATAATACCTGGCAAATGCCCTTTGCCCTGCTTATAGCCCTTTTACTGGGAATTGCCCAGTATGTTGCCTATGGACGTAATGATCTAAAAGCATTTCTGCGTAATATCATTTATCCTGCAATTATAGCCTTGGTGGCAGCCATTGCCGGATTTTTTATTGACAGGAATATGCATATAATGCACGCTGTTTTCTTGTTCAGTATTGTTTTTGTTATCCTCTCGTCCATTGCCTATGTGCTTCGCTTTACTGCCGGTAAAAGCAATACAAGTGCCGGTGTCACGCATTTGGGGTTCGGTATTTTCCTGCTGGGTGTGTTGCTCACATTTGCCAATGTCGAAACACTTTCGCGTGAGGGACCTGCCGGTGAAAATTCTATTCTTGTGCAAAATGAACCAAAAGCTATCGGCGATTATTATGTGAATTACTCAGGTCAGCGCATAGAGCGTGATGAAGTATTTCATCAGGTAGATTTTCTGGAAAAAGGAGATGATGGCGAGTTTTACAAAAAATTTACGCTTGAGCCTACCATCAAGTATAATTCGATGATGGGTAATGTGCACAATCCCGATACCCGGAATATGTTAAGGGGAGATATATACATGTTTATCACTTTTGCAGAAGAGCCTTCAAAAGTAATGGCCGATGGATACGCGCAAAGCGGAACGGCAGATTTTAAAACAGGCGACACACTGGATGTTAATGGATTGATGGTTGCCCTGGACTCATTATACATAACCGCCTACGATAGTGTGTTGAATAATCTGACCATCAGTGCATTGCTAGGGTGGAGGGAGAATGATTCGGTTAAAAGTGATGTGTTGACATACACCCTCGAAAATAATTTTGTGGAAGGTAGTTTTGTAGATCTTAACCGGGGAAACGCCAGGCTTAAGTTCGAAAATATTTCTCAAAAGCCGGGTACCATTCAGGTGGGATTATACGAAAAACAAACCAATTACATTGTGGTACGTATTTTATACTTCCCTTATATAGTTATTCTTTGGACGGGAAGTATCATTATGTTTCTAGGCATAACCATCGGAGTGTTTAAACGTTCGCGCAAAGCCCGGATTGCAGCCGAATAATTTTTTTAAGGCGGTATTTTGTAAATTTGCCTGCTATGGAAGTTGTTTCAATAAAACAGGTTTCTTTTATAGGAGCCGGGAATGTTGCATATAATCTGGCACCGGCCTTATTTAAAGCCGGCATCAGGATACAGCACATCATAAGCCGAAATCAGCCTAAAGCCCAAAGGCTTGCAACGATGCTGAATGCTGATGCATCAACTGATATTTCAGTGATTGACAAGAGCGCAGATGCTGTTTTTTTAACACTTCCTGACGATGTAATCCTTGATGTAGCAGAGCGGTTGGCCAGCAATAATAATTTTTCAGGCCTGGTGATACATACATCGGGCAGTACAGCTTTGGACGATTTGCTGCAAACCGGTTTAAACGCCGGTGTGTTTTATCCATTGCAAAGTTTTACCCGCGATGCTACTCTTAATTTTAAAGAAATTCCGGTTTGCATCGAAGGGGGGAATGAGCATATAACTCATGCACTTGAAGGTCTGGCACGCCTTATTTCTGATGATGTACGACAGATAACTTCTGCCCAAAGGGCTATAATACACCTGGGGGCAGTTTTTGCCTCTAATTTTACCAATCATCTTTATGCGCGTGCATTCGATATATTGAGGCAATCCGGAGTGGAACCCTCTATCTTGCTGCCCCTGATTAAAGAGACCGCCAAAAGGCTCAATTGTAAAGAACCGGTTCAGTTGCAGACTGGCCCTGCCGTAAGGGGCGATAAACGAATAATGAATAAGCATCTTGATATGTTGACCAATGATGCCGGAGGAACAGAAATATATCGTTTGTTTAGTGAACTCATTCAATTGCTACAAAAAAAAGAAATGAAAAATGAATAATTACAAAGAAGATCTTGCGGGAATCACCACCATGATATTTGATTATGATGGTGTAATGACCAACGGAGTGGTGATAATTTCCACCTCAGGCGACCATTTACGTGCAGGAAACGTAAAAGATGGATATGCGCTGCAACTTGCCGTGAAATCCGGTTACAGGGTGGTAATTATTTCAGGCGGTTTCTCGGAATCTATGCGTCATAGATGTAATGCCTTGAACCTTAAAGATGTATTTCTGGGCGTACCCGATAAAGTAGCTGTCTTCAAGGAGTACATGACTTTGAATAATCTGCAAAAAGAAGAAATATTATATATGGGCGATGATATTCCGGACTATAATGTGATGAAAATGGTAGGCATGCCGGTATGTCCTGCTGATGCAGCTCAGGAAATCAAAGATATTAGCCGTTATATATCTCATTTTAAAGGCGGTGAAGGCTGCGTACGCGATGTTATTGAGCAGGTAATGAAGCTACAGGGGAAGTGGTTGAATGGAAATGCATTTCATTGGTAAAGATTTTGGAAATGAAATACACATTCATCCGGAGGTTCTGTTTTTTTCTGCAATTGATACGGTGGCCCAATTTGGTGGTCATCATTTTAACTCAGTTTCTTCTGGGATACGCGGTAATTCAACTTATCTATTCGAAGTCGGGACTTGAGCCTGCGCTCAGCAACGCGCTGTTTTGGTTATTGGTGGGTGTTACGGTGGCCATAGCAGCAGCTGGTTATATTATCAATGATTATTTTGATTTGCGGGCCGATAGGATTAACCATCCTGACATAATGATATTGGGCCGGATATTCAGACGTAGACTAGCAATAAAATACAATCTGATACTCAATGCGATGGCTCTGGCCGGAGGTGTTTATCTGGGATTACAGACGCATTCATGGCGATTAAGTCTCATTTTTCCATTAATGATGGTCTTGCTTGTTCTGTATTCGTCCCGGTATAAAAACACCGTGCTGTGGGGAAATCTGGCGATAGCATTTATGTCGGCCATGGTAGTGATGGTAGTTTGGTTGTTTGAGTTTTTTGCTCTTTTAAATCAGCCGGATATTTTCGTTCAGTTGTCTTCCAGTCTGAACTTTATCAATAAAATATTCCTGTTTTATGCCGGATTTGCATTCCTGGTTTCATTGTGTCGTGAATTGGCCAAGGATATGCAGGATATACCCGGAGATCTGAAGGCGGGTTACAATACCTTACCCATAAAATACGGGATAAAAATATCCAGGAATTGGTTGTTGGGCTTTACTGTGTTAACTTTAGGCTTCATGATTTGGGCCCTGATGTGGCTTTTTAACAAAGGATTGAACATACCCATGGCATATTACCTGATTACTGTGGTACCGCTATTGATTTTTGTATTATACAGGGTGATGAGGTCAGGAAAACCTGAAGAGTATAAATCGATCAGCCTGGTTTTTAAAATAATGATGGTTGCCGGAGTCCTCGGATTGCAGCCTTTCTCAATGGCGCTGGGTTAAAACTTATGAAGCATCCTTACTCTTTCCCTTATCACATTATTCTTGCTTCTAATTCACCCCGCAGACAAATGCTGTTGAAAGAAGCCGGCATCAACTTTGAAGTACGGGTTATTCCCACCGGGGAAACCTATCCCGATTATCTCGAAAGAGATAAGGTTTCCATGTATATAGCCGCGAAAAAAGCAGAAGCTTTCAGTTTTGATGACCTGCCTGAAAATTCGTTGATTATTACAGCCGATACTATGGTTTGGCTGGGTGCCAAATCCATTGGAAAACCTAAAGATGGCGCAGAGGCAATGGCTATGTTGCAGCAGTTGTCGGGAAACACTCACCTGGTGTCAACCGGCGTATGCTTAAAAACCAGAGATAAAGTGAGAATATTTAATGTGGAGACTGCAGTAACCTTTCGCACACTTACATCCGAAGAAATTGTTTTTTATGTGAATACTTATAAGCCTTTTGATAAAGCAGGTGCCTATGGCATTCAGGAGTGGATTGGTTTTATAGGTGTTGAAAAAATAATGGGTTCATATACCAACGTGATTGGATTGCCGGTGCAAAAGCTATATATGGAGCTAAAGCGATTTTGTGAACCATGATGACTGACTTTAAATTTTTTACACCCCGCTAATAATAAATTTTAACTTTCTTTATTCACAACAGTTTTTACATTTTAGTTATGTAAAGATAATTTACGTATATTTAAAATCTGCATTTGAATGGTGCGTACTAAGCTGATATGCACTGTGATAGAGCACTTAAATTTAAAATATAAAAGTGTTAATTTATTGTTAATTCTGATTTTTTCTCGTCTTTTTTATCTGTTCATGTGTTGAATATTATCAACAACAAACATAAGCGCTATGAAAAACACATGTACACAAAGTTATTATGCCTGGGTTATGGCTTTGGCCTTATTTCTGTCTGTCCCTTTAATGGCATATCCACAAATAACTTCGGCACCCGCGGGGGGCAATTGGAATAACCCGGCAACCTGGATAGGAGGAAATATTCCCGGGCCGGGTGATAATGTTATTATTGCCTCTACGGTAAACGTAGAGGGATCATCGCAGTGTAACAATATTACTGTTCAAAGTAATGGTGTGCTTCAGCACTGGCCGGCTAATCATTATACTTTGAATGTTAACGGCAGTTTGACCAATCAGGGGGTAATAAAAAACGGAAATAGTTATACCCTCACCATCTATGTTAAAGGGAATGTGAATAATAGCGGCTCTATGACCAACGGCGCGCTCTATTTATCGGGAACTGGCAATCAGGAGATAGCATCTGTTCCACTTTTACAAATGGGTAGTTTGATTAGAACAGCCGGCCCTGGCAGAATTATAGCACAAACTGATTTAAGCTTTCAGGGTACAGCTATTACCCTAAATGCTGACACTCTTGAGTTTGGTGCTGGAAATAAACTCAGTCTCATCGGAGGAAATGTTTCCAATGGAGTTTTTTATAAGTCTGCTATGCCCGGTATTCAATTTACAGGAGGCAATGGTACATATTTGACAGCACTTAACATTGATTCACCTGAAACGTCATTTTATGGAGAACTGCTTATCAATGGAAGCAACAATGTATTCAAAAACAATATAATCAATAATGGTAAGCTAAGAAATACTAATTATAATTTGTATAACCTGACCATAGCCGGTAACCTGACCAATAATGATACCATTCAAAATGGTATTTATAATTTTACCATATACATATCCGGGAATGTATCCAACAACGGAACCTGGCAAAATTATTCTACTGTCTTAAATGGCACCGGAAATCAAGCTCTTTCTATGACTCAACCATTTTCGGGAACCTTATTTTCAAGAAACATGGCTTCAGGCCGCGTACTGGCGACGAGTAATTTGTCATTTAAAAACACCAATATTGACTTTTCCTATGATACGCTGGAGTTTACCTCAGGAAACAGCATCACGATGCAGGGCGGAAGACTTTCCAATATTACGTTGTTTAAGACATCTTTACCGGCAATTCAACTTTTTGGCAGCGATAATTTTCTTATGGAAAACACAGCCATAACAGCACCGCAAACTGAATTTGGTGGAAGCGTACTTTTTCTATATGGGAACAACTTTAAAACGCATTTGATAAATAATGCCGTGATGCAAAATCATACCTCGAATCATTATACCCTGACAATTGATGGAAGCATAACCAATAATGGCACAATAAAAAATAATGTATATAATTTAACTGTAAATGTTTCGGGGAATTTAACCAATAATGGCTCCTGGGAGAATTACAGTACGGTTCTTAATGGGATGGGTAATCAGGAGTTATCCATGAGTCAGGCTTTCACCGGTTCAAATCTGACAAAATCAGCATCACCTGGTTTGGTAAAGGCAACATCAGCTATTGGTTTTGTCAATACAAAAATAAATTTCAATAATGATACCTTGCAGTTTAATTCAGGCACATCAATATCACTTACAGGAGGTTATTTTGATAAAGCTGTATTTTTCTCTAACTCACCTACCCCTATAAGCCTAATCTCTGATAATGCTTATTTGTCATACATAACAGCGGATGTACCTGAACTGCATCTTGAAGGCATTTTGTTAATTGCAGTTGGAAATACCTTCAAAAATAATGTCGTCAATAACGCCGTGGTACAAAATCATTCCTCGAATCTTTATACCCTGACAATTGATGGAAGCATAACCAATAATGGTACAATAAAAAACGGTATCTATTATTTAACTGTAAACGTTTCAGGGAATGTGTCGAACAACGGTATTTGGAAAAATAGAACAACCACTCTTACCGGGACAAACAATCGCAACCTTTCCATGACCAAACGCTTTGAAGGAGCTGTTTTAAATAAATCTGTTGCGAATGGAAATATCATTGCCACGACCGATTTGACTTTTGATGGCACTTCGGTAGATCTGGGCGGAGCATTGCTTACTTTACCTGATGAGGGTCAATTGGCCATACTTAACGGTAGTTTTGGAGATGTAATTATTGGTGGAAATGATATTCATTTCAATACTTTGGCAGGTTATTGTTTCAGTACACAATTCACCACCAACGTTTCTTTATATGGGGTTTTCCAGGCAGCCGGCGGAGTGAGTTTTGATGCCAATATTATAAATCATGGTACTTTTAGAAATTATGGAAATAATAGCTATTCAGTTACTGTGTCAGGCGATCTGGAAAACAATGGTTCTGTTTCCAATAGTAATTACTACTTTTCTTTAATCATTCTTGGAGATATTACAAACAATGGCACCTGGACCAATTACCAAACTACCCTTGATGGTGCAGCGGATCAATATGTTTATTTGAACAACACCATTTCAGGGAGGCTTTTACTGGATGCCAACAATACTGGTACGGGCAATTGGTTTGGACCCTCAGGCAGTTTAGTAGGAAATCCTAATTTTTCAGGAGCCACTTCTCAGGTGTTGACCTTTTTGAATCCGGTGACAAGCGCCTATGAAGGACAATACTACCGCAGTGGCAGTAGCGGGAATTCCCGTTCCATATATATCAATACACCTGCAAATCCTACCCGCATGGTAAGCATGAACTTCCTGCTCCAGGGGTTGTATCTCTCAGGTGGAGTGATGCGCGCATCTCTGGATGGCAATTCAAATCCCGTTTTCGGATCGAATATTGCCGATCAGGTTACCATTAGTCTGCATGACAACAGCAATTATTCCAACGTTGTGTTTACCCGGCATGGAGCGCTGCTGAATGTCAATGGTACCGTTTCATTTACTGTTCCGGGTAACTTTACCGGCAGTTATTACCTGTCAGTTCAGCATCGCAGTGGAGTTGTTACTGTGAGTGCCAGCCCCGTTTCGTTTAGCAGTCAAAATGTTGCTTACAGCTTTGATCAACCCTCCAAAGCATATGGAAACAACCTGGCACAAACCAATGATGGATATTATGCCCTGTATGGAGGTGATGTAAATCAGGATGGAGTGGTTGATTCCAGTGATATGACCCCGGTAGATAACGAAGCGGCAGACTTCGCCGTAGGATACCGCAATCCGGATACAAATGGCGATGGAGTTATTGATACCAATGATTTAACTTTGATTGACAATAATTCGGCAAATTTTGTATCTGTAATAACTCCATAACTTCCTGTAGCTGAATATGAAGAGGCCGTCTCCAAATCGAGTCGGTCTTTTTTTTATTTTAAGATTGGAAAAAATGATGCCTCATTTCACTGTTCTCTACCTCACCCCTTACTACTTTAGGAGAAGGGCGTAGATGAGGTGAAGGGGGCAGGGTGAGGTGATAGAAGGGAGCCGGGTTTAAATTCGGTCAACATCAGTTCAGTGCTTCATCATTGAACATGTATTCACTTATTTACCGCGTATAGCATTGAATAAAAATTATTACAACCGTTGAGACATCCTGTAAGGCAATAATAATTTTTGACTAAATTTGTATATTGGCTACCTTTTAACCACAAATAAAAAGACGTCTTTATGCCCGACTCTCCCAATAGCCTGCTTACCCGAAAATTTTATTTTGACGACACTGCCTTCAGCAATCTGATGAAGAAGCGGATTTATAATGTGCTTCTTATTGCCAGCAACTACGACTCTTTTATTCTTGAAGGAGATGGTCGTATTGATGAGCAACTTTTTGTGGAGTATGTATCTTTAAATTTGAGGTATCCGCCGCAATTTATTCAGGTTGCTTCAGAAGAAGAAGCTATGGAGGTTTTGCGCACTCAGAATGTAAATTTAATCATTACCATGCTTAGCATGGGCAAAGCTGAGAATTTTGATTCGGCCCGACGGATAAAGGCCAGCTATCCGGATAAGCCCATAGTGGTGCTGACTTCTTTTTCAAGAGAAGTTTCGCTCACCCTTGCTACTGAAGATACTTCGGCTATAGATTATGTGTTTAGCTGGCTGGGCAATGCTGATATACTGCTGGCTATCATCAAGTTGATAGAAGACCGCATGAATGCAGATAACGATGTGAAAGTTGTGGGGGTGCAGGTAATTCTGCTTGTTGAGGATTCAATACGGTTCTATTCCAGTTACCTGC
>JAQVEI010000398.1 GCA_028697695.1 Lentimicrobiaceae bacterium | reverse complement strand
CCTTACCATGTACAATGGCAGGGCACTGTTTACTTTTGATGCCTACCGCAAAAAAACAGTAGATGTATTGCTGAACGTTCAGTTGACCAGCTCACTACCAGTATCCTCCATACTCACCAATGCAGGTGATATTATGAATACAGGATTTGAATTCGGATTGAATACCATAAATATTGACCACAAAGATTTTTGAATGGACCACCAATCTAAACTTCTCTTTCAATAAAAACGAAGTAGAGGATTTAAAGTACACTCCGGTGTATTACTTTGGCCGGATATACAGCAACAATCAGGATGTATCTATGGTCAGGGTGGGTTATCCGCTGGGTACTTTTTATGGTTATGTTTCGGAAGGTGTTGACCCCGAAACTGGCGATATTAAGTATAAAGATGTGAATGAAAATGGTATTTTTGATCCGGGTGATCGTACGGTAATTGGATATGGAATGCCCGATTTTACCTTTGGATTTACCAATAACTTTACTTACAGAAAGGTATCATTAAATATATTTTTCCAGGGTAGCGTTGGCAATGAAATATTTAATGCCACCCGCATTGATCTTGAAGGCATGTTCGACAGTAAAAACCAGTCGGTAGATGTACTTCGCCGCTGGACGCCCGATAATCCAAATACCGATATCCCAAGGGCTGTAGGTGGAGGAAATGTGGATAATGTGCGCAATTCAAGCCGTTTTATTGAGGATGGATCTTACCTCAGACTAAAATCTGCTACCCTGTCCTACCAGATACTGAAAAATAATCCCAAATTTGATTTAATCAGGAATCTGTCAGTATATGTTACTGGACAGAATCTGCTCACTTTTACCAAATATTCGGGCTTCGACCCTGAAGTAAATGCATATGGCAACAGTGCTGTTGAGGTAGGAATTGATTATGGTACTTATCCACAATCACGTACGGTAGTGTTTGGTGTAAATGTTGAATTTTAAATTCGTGCAACTATGAAAAGGAAAATAAATACCGGCTTAGTGCTTTTGTTCTCTTTAGGGATCATTTCGTGCGAAAAGTTACTGGATTTGGAACCTAAAGGCAATTCCATTTACATTCAGCAGGAGGGTGATACCATATTCAAATCTGCTAATGATGCTGAGGCAGCGCTGGGTGCAGTGTATGGTGAATTTCAAAACGAATACTGGCAGCTTGATTATTTTGTAAATGGCGATGCCCAGTCAGACGATGCTTACGCGGGAGCTGATAACCCGGCAAACTTTCAGATAGATGAATATCGCATTGATGCAACCAACAGCAATGTAAACCGTGATTGGGGATATCTTTACCGCACCATTGGGCGTGCCAATGTTTTGATAAATAATGTGGAAAAGATTAATGATCCCGCCCTTACTGCCCAGCGAAAGCTAGAAATTAAAGGTGAGGCATCCTTCGTGCGGGCAATCATGTATTTTCAGGCAGTTCAGTTGTGGGGTGATGTGCCCTTGCAGCTTAAAGAGGTAACCACGGTAAGCGCAGGAAACCTGGACAGCATCTATCCACAGCTTTATCCGGAGCGTAAACCCAAAGAAGAAGTGTACGCACTGATTGTAGCCGACCTTGAATTTGCTGCTGCCAATGTGAAAACCGTTCAACCCCATAAAGGATATGCCACCAAGGGGGCTGCCCATGCTTATCTGGCCAAAGTATATGCAACCATTGAACCTAAAGATTATGGAAAGGTAATTCAATATTGCGATGCGGTGATAAACGGTGGGTACACTTTATTGCCGGATTATGACATGCTTTGGAATAATGAACACGAAAATTCGCCGGAGGCCATCTTCGAGGTGAATTACGAAGGTACTTCCAGTAACGCCAATTGGGGAGCCAGCATGTTCAGTGGCACAGAATGGAAGAAGTTTAACATCCCCACCAACGATTTGGTAAAGGCATTTGATGATGAAAATGATGCAATCCGGAAAAATTCATCCATCGTTTTTTCAAATGTAAGCGGACTGTGGTCTGATGCCAATTGGCCGGTTACCCATTATCCTTTTATCAATAAATACAGGATAATTACTTATCCAAGTCCTCAGAATTACATTTTGATGCGGCTGGCAGATATTATCCTGCTAAAGGCAGAAGCTTTGAATGAAACGGGCGATGTGAATGGTGCAGCGCAGTTGGTGAACCAGATTCGGGCCAGGGTAGAGCTACCCCCAACTACTGCTTCAAACCAGGAACAGATGCGTCATGCTATTGAAAAAGAACGCAGGCTGGAACTGGCTTTTGAAGGCCACCGCTGGTATGATTTAAAGCGGACAGGGAGAGCGATTGAGGTAATCAACAGCATGAAAGGCCCTGATGGTAATGTTTTCGGATACAACCTTACGGTAAATGGTTTGCTTTGGCCTATACCACAGGCTGAACTTGATAAAAATGCACTGCTGACGCAGAATCCGGGATACTGAAAGACAGAGCTTAGTGTGTGAATGACCTGGCAGGGAGTAAGATAGTTTTCCGACTCCCTGTCTTTTTAATTCAGCATAACCCTTTCATCAACCCGTGATAACAACTTAAATCCATTTTAAACTGATAAAAGATGATGCACAATATAGTCAGACATATTAAAATAATGCTCGGGTTTGTACTCGTTCTGAGCTTATCCGGATGTTCTGGAAAGGACAATTCCACTCCCCCTGATGAGGATGATCCGCCTGGTGGAAAGGGTAAAATCCAATTTTATCTCACGCGTGGAGATGAAAGCAAACGCTTTAACCACGAAGCGGCGCTGAGCTTTCGTCAGGGCGTAACGGCGGGCTATCCTGTGATTGAGATAGATACTTCACAACGTTTCCAGGAAATTGAAGGCTTTGGAGCAGCCCTGACCGGCTCGGCAGCCTATCTCCTCCACAGGAAAATGGATGAAACCGCACGCCGGAATATATTGAATGAGTTGTTTGACCCTCAGCAGGGAATAGGGCTAACATACCTAAGGTTAACCATGGGTGCTTCCGATTTCTCACTGAACGATTACACCTATAACGATTTGAGGGCCGGAGGAACGGATTTTGCGCTGGAGAAGTTTTCTCTGGCAGAAGATCGCGAAGATGTATTGCCAGTTTTAAAAGACATTCTCCGTATTGCACCCGGAATAACATTGATGGGTTCACCCTGGAGTCCTCCGGCATGGATGAAAACGAATGGCAGCCTGAAAGGAGGGCGGCTTAAACCGGAATGCTATGCCGTATACAGCAACTATTTTGTCAAATATATTCAGGCTATGCATGATGAAGGGATTGCCATTGATGCAGTTACCGTACAGAACGAGCCCCTGCATTTTACGGCCAACTATCCATGCATGGAGATGCAGGCCAACGAGCAGTTAACATTTATTAAAGATAATCTGGGGCCGGCATTCTCAGCAGCCG
>JAQVEI010000397.1 GCA_028697695.1 Lentimicrobiaceae bacterium | reverse complement strand
CTGATTACTACCGCTCCTTAAAGGTTATAAACTAAGGAACCGCCGTATACCGAACGGTACGTACGGTGGTGTGAAAGGACAGATAGGGAATTAATCCCTATCTTCCTACTCGATAGAGTGACCCCGACAGGATTCAAACCTGTGACCTTCAGAACCGGAATCTGACATTCTATTCAGCTGAACTACGGGGCCGGAAATAAAAGTGCAAATTTCGGCAAAAATCGCTTACAAATGGCAGATTCTAAATAAATTTTCATGATTTTACTTTCGCTGTAGCATTTATGCTTTCTTATGCATATCCCACCAGGTATCTTCAAAGAAGTAAGCATGTACATTTTTATTGTCAATAAAATCGGGAGGAGCATATTCAGTCGCGTTGCTTTCAGTAACTTTGTCAAAAGGTGCTATCGGGGGCACTTCCTGCCCGGAGCCATAACCTGACCGGGCAATGAAATCAATGGGTGAGCGTTTACGGGAGTCGCAAATAACATACAGTGGCCGGGAGGTTTCGTGACATGCATGTGCTATAAGCAAACTTCCCTTTTTATTGGTATAACCATTATTGAATATGGTTTCGGCGCCTGTTATGGCAAAATCAGTCTCATGGATAAAGCGTTTAACAGCCACTTCCTTAATCAAACGTATCTTACAGCCCAATTCTGACAGGGCATTGGCTTGTATTTTGCCTTCAAAAGCAGGTGCTGACATGGTTTGATAGATGGTAGGGAAAATATTATGCATGGCAAGGTGTTCAAAAAGCACGTGAATGCTGGAGCTATTGCTGTGCAACAGTATTTTCTTATGCTGAAATTTTATCAATCGCGTCATACGCTCGGCCGCCTGACCCATATTGTCCTTCCATTCGGATATATAACCCGATAAAAATGATTCAATGCGTGCACCTGCCTGCTCGTTATGACCTATTTCCGGCTGAATGTCTTCAAGCAGATTATAAAATTGTTGTAAGAAATGATTGATCACCGAAAGATGCGGGAAATGCTCAGTTATCGAGTTCAGGGAGTCTTGCAGGTAATCCCGGTCAATCTCCTGATAATTGATATAAGTTTGAATGCTTTTAATTAATTTATCAAGCAAGGCAGCTGAACCCGAATAATTGTCGGTTATTATTTCTTTAATTTTTAATTCAAACGACATAGAAATTAATTGTATGGCATTCAGTAATTAAGCATAAATCCTAAACAGCTTTCCGGGCGTTTATACCGTCGTGATAGCCCAAAATTATTTATCTTTGCGAAGATAATACAAACCTATAAACCTTAAAATATAAATTCATGATGTCAGAAAAAATATTTGATAAAGTAAAAGCCGGCGTAGTTACCGGCAGTGATGTTCAGGAAGTATTTCGGATTGCACGTGCCAATAATTTTGCGTTGCCGGCAGTAAATGTAGTGGGCACCGATTCGATAAATGCTGTGCTTCAGACAGCACGTGAGGTAAACTCCCCGGTTATTATTCAGTTTTCGAATGGTGGGGCGCACTTTTATGCCGGCAAATTTCTTAGCAACGAGAATGAACGGGCTTCCATTGCCGGGGCAGTTTCCGGAGCCAAACATATTCATATGCTGGCTGAAATGTATGGGGTGCCGGTAATTGTTCATACCGACCATGCCGCCAAAAAACTGCTTCCCTGGATCGATGGCCTATTGGATGAAGGAGAGAAATTTTTTAAAGAAAATGGTAAGCCGCTGTTTAGTTCACATATGCTCGACCTCTCAGAAGAAACACTGGAAGAAAACATAGATACCTGTAAAAAGTATCTTACCCGTATGAGTAAAATGGGTATGACTCTTGAAATTGAACTGGGCGTTACCGGTGGTGAAGAAGATGGCGTGGACAACACAGGGGTTGATAGTTCAAAGCTTTACAGTCAACCTGAAGAGGTTGCCTATGCTTATAATGAACTGATGAAAGTAAGCGACAGATTTACTATTGCTGCCTCATTTGGGAATGTACATGGGGTGTATAAGCCCGGAAATGTTAAACTGGAACCCATTATTTTAAAAAACTCTCAGGATTATATCCAAAAGAATTATAATACCGTGGCAAAACCGGTAAATTTTGTTTTTCATGGGGGCTCAGGCTCCAGCCGAGAAGAGATTAGAGAAGCTATTTCATACGGAGTTGTTAAAATGAATATAGATACCGACACCCAATGGGCAACCTGGGAAGGTGTTATGAATTATTACAAGAAGTACGAGGGTTTCCTGCAGGGCCAAATTGGGAATCCTGAAGGAAGCGACAAACCCAACAAAAAGTATTATGATCCGAGAAAATGGCTGAACGAGGCACAAAAATCCATGATTGCCCGGTTGAAGATTGCTTTTGAAGATCTCAATAATCTTGATCGGTGCTGAGATATTTAATTGTTAATGGTTAATGGTTAATGGTTAATTGTTAATGGTTAATGGTTAATGGTTAATTATTTAAGCATCGTTACTCTTCTCAATATCCCAGGGCTATATTGATTTCAGCAGCATGTATGCTGAGTACCGGAATAGGGGAGTGATGCACCATTTGTTGAGCATAGGGGCCCAGCCATAAATTGCTGGTAGATTTTTCCTGTTCGGTCATGATGCTGATAAGGTTGGCTTCCGCTGTCCGGGCATAATCCATCACAGCGGTGGCCAGATTATCAGCTTCCAGCTCAACGATAAAATGTTTTATATCCCGCTCTTTCATGTATTTGGCAGCCTGCTTTGAATAACTCATAACCGCACTTCTTACATCCTGCACGTTCGTAGTATACATAGCCAGTATATGTACTTCGGCATCAAACATATGTGCCAATGCGGAGGTCATAGGTACCTTTTGACGGGTTTCCCTGGTGCTGTCCATAGGCATTACAATTTTCTTCAAATCATGGTTAATGGATACTCCGGCCCGAATGGTAATTACCGGGCAGGGAGAAGCCGATACGATTCGGTTGGCATTGCTGCCTATCCAAAACTCTTCAAAACCCGATGAACCATGAGTTCCGGCAACCAACAACCAGGCGTTGCTTTCTTTGGCCTGTGCCACCAGTTCTTTATAAACCTTTCCCTCTCTTATCACATAATCTATTTTGCTTGCAGGTAGTTCGTGCTGATATTTATTGATAAGCCTGTGAAATTGTCTTTCAACTTCTTCAAGCAAATCGTCCGACAAATCCGAACTAAGGATGGTTTTGGTGGTATTGGGGTTGTTTACCCAAACCATTTGCAGATCAGAGGAAGATTTACGCGCAATACTCACTGCATGTTCCAACGCATTTATGGAACAATCAGAAAAATCGATGGCTGAAATAATGGTTTTCATAGGTGTGGTTTTGGTTTGCGTTTGGGCTAAAATATAAAATATTTTTCACAAAATAAAGCATTTTGATACATACTTTTATTTTTT
>JAQVEI010000396.1 GCA_028697695.1 Lentimicrobiaceae bacterium | reverse complement strand
TGTTACCGGAGGTGAAGGAGACTTGGTATTCCGACCAAGCTGGTCAATTTACATTTCAAGACCTTGCCCACTTGGAAGATCCGTCAACGCTGAAACTCACCCCACATAATTTGCCGCATTGCATGCCAATTTGGCGACGAACTATCCATGACCGCTTTGGCTGGTTTGATGAAACAAGTTTCGGAACGTACGCTGACTGGGCTTTCTGGCTCAAGGTGCTGGAAGATGGAAATACGGGTTGGCTTGATCCAGAGCCGCTGAGTTTCTATTATGTTAATCCTACATCCCACAACCGCCGTGGATCGAAGTTGGAAGACTCTCACCGTTCCATCGAGGCAACGTTCGCCTCGCGCTTCGCCGCCCGCCTGAAAGCCCAACCTCAAGAACCACACCCTTTACCAAATGAAACACCTCGCAAGCTTCACCTCTTAGGCTTGGAACACTCCTACGGAAATCATCGAAATTCATTTAATGCCTTGATTACTTCGTTAGAACCCCTAAACAAAGGACAAGGAGGTGTGCGATTTGTCCCATTTCTGGAACGGCAGTTTGTATGGGGTGACTGCTCCGCAGATGGTGAAGCAGCATCGAGCAACCCTCGCCCCATAATTGAGCCGTGGATTGGTATTCTTCATGTCCCATTCGACACGCCAGATTGGTTTGAACACTCTGTCAACCCGAGACATTTTTTTAAAAATGCACTTTTTCAGGAGTCTTTACCATTCTGCCGTGGCCTCATTACTCTAAGTAATGATCTTGAAAAAGATTTAGCAAAATATCTACCTGATCTTCCAAGTCTCAGTCTTAAGTTTCCAACAACTTTTAAAGTCAAATTGTGGGAGCTTCAAAATTATCTTAAACAACCATGTATTGTGCAAGTGGGCGATTGGTTGCGGAAACTACAAGCAATTTTTCGTATAAATTCCAAAAATCATCGCAAAATAATGTTATTAAAAAACTATACAGCTGATTTTTTACAAAGAGATATTACTGTATTTGGAGATTTTAGAAACGATAGTGTAGAAATGATCAAATACGTCTCTAATGAAAAGTATGACGAGTTACTTTCTCAATCAGTAGTACTGTGTTTAATGTATTCAACAGCAGCAAACAATATATTGATTGAATGCATAGCAAGAGCTACTCCCATTATTGTCAACCCTTTACCTGGGGCCGTAGAATACCTAGGAGAAGATTACCCACTTTATGTGCAAGATGATATCGAAGCCAGCGCCGTGCTTGCTAAACCCAGCCTTATTGAAATGGCCAATACCTATTTATTGCGGCGGCGTGCGGAAATTGACCTCAGTTATCACGGATTTTGCAGATCGTTAGGCACGTCAATGTTCTATAAAAATCTTTAAAATAAGAAATTTTATGAATAATAAAAAATTGAAATTAATGGTATTTGGAAATTGCACCGCTTACAGCATCGCTGATGCGTTGAGGTCTTCGGGCTTTTTTGAACCCGTATCATTAGCTTTAGTTTTTAGCATGACGGGTGCAGAGCGTGAAGTAATTGCGTCAAATATCAGCACCTACGATATTGTAGTATCACTCGAACATGCGGCTTGGGCCGGGCCTTTGGCGACTGATGCGCTGCGCAGGGATCCTGGTAAAAAGCTTATCACTTTACCTACCCCTTTTTTCTCCGGGCTGTTCCCTGACAAGGCTTACCTCAAATACAAAGGGGCCATCTCGCGAAGCCAAGCCGTTTTGGGCGATTATCATAGTGCGCTCATTTTAGAAGAAGTCAAGTCAGGTATCGCAACCGAGAAAATAGTAAAACGCTATGTTTCTGGGGAATCTTTCGGTCGACTGAATGTCGAAGAAATATGGAACGAGAGTCTTGCTGAACTCAAAAATCGAGAAAGTCAAACCGACATTGGTCTCTCTGATTTCATTGAACAAACTATTGATAATGGAACAATCGCAGCACAGTTTTTGTCTTTCAACCATCCGGCAGAAGGGTTAATTGACCATATTGCTCGCAAAATCGTGCATCGAACTACTGGGAAATGGGTGAACAAGCCTCTCATGACCCGTGAGCGGCATGGGCTTAACGCCGGGGTAAAATGGCCCCTCCACCCCGCTGTTGCCGCCCGCCTTTCCTTGCCACAACCAAATGAAACTAGGTTCAGGCGCCCCCCCGCATTGGGCGGCGGTTGGATTGAAATGGATGAATTTGCACGTCAAAGCATAGCTTTTTTTACGCAAGATAAAAACCCGTCTGACTTTGAAATCACAACACCTTATTATCTTCAAAAACACATTTACCCCGTAGATAGACCATAATATTGGCATCTCAACACGCAAAAAATGGAGAAACAATGCCTTTAAGAAAAGGGAATAAAATCATAATGACTCATCTTGGACGAGTTGGTTCAACTGTTTTGGCTGAGATGCTAAAACAGCACCCAAAAATTATTTGGCTTGATGAGTATTTCACCATTAAATATCAAAAAAATTCTGAAAATTTTAATTTTTCAGCGCAAGATATGATTGCAATGCTAGACGCTGAGTGTTTTAAAGTGCAAGATGCTTTTGAATCACTGTATATTGGCCATGAAATCAAACCAATAAATTTTTTTCATAATCCTAGTTGTGATATCATTGATTATGTCAAAATGACGATAAACGAAAATAAATATACACATATTTTTCTTCGTCGACGTAATGTATTCAAGAGAATTTGTAGCTCTTACAAGGCTGCTCAATTTAACATATGGCATATTCTAAAAAATGAAAACAAAGCTCCTAATAAGGGATTTATGATCAATCTTAAAAACCTTATAGATTATGATACACAGCAAAAAGCAAATACACTACCAGAGTTAATTCGAAATGCAATCCAGTTTGAAGAAAGGCTAATCGATATTTATAAAAAATTGGGAATCAAATTTTTAGAAATTTTTTATGAGGATGATATTGAAGAAGAACCTGCTCGTGCTTACCGAAAGGTTATTAGCTATTTAGAGCTTGATGAGACATTTGCTGAAGCGTGGTTCAAAAAAACCTCACGTGACCTATCCGAAGACATAATAAACTATAGCGACGTCGAAAAACAATTACGAAATTCTGAATACAGTTGGATGCTTTCTTAATTTTTGTCAACGCTGCTCGCGTGAGTAATCTAAAATTATTAAATTTCTGAAACTCTCAGGAATATTCATGGATAACTTTTTTGAACATTCAAGAGGCAAGTCTGCCCTTGTATGCGGCGTAAGTGGCCAGGACGGTGCCTATCTATCCAAGTTACTTTTGGAGAAAGGTTATAATGTCTGGGGAACGTCACGCGATGCACAGACTAGCTCCCTGCATAACCTGACTGCTTTGGGCATTGCAGACAAAGTGCGCTTGATTTCCATGGCCCCGAGTGATTTCCGTAGTGTTTTCAATG
>JAQVEI010000395.1 GCA_028697695.1 Lentimicrobiaceae bacterium | reverse complement strand
ATAGGGTCGCATAATTTTATTGCTCTGCAGGAAATCAGTCTTGCTATTCTAATGCGAGAATGAGCGACTCCAGTGGCAATACCTCCATTTTAACTTTACCGCTTCCCTGTTCAACCTTTAAGTCAAATGATTTCTGCTGATACAGGCGGTCTGTCAGTTTGTAGCTGCCATCCGGGAGCTTCCACTTATTTATTAATTCCGCAGGCAATTGCAGTTCATAGCTGTCGGTAATGTTGTCCTTGAAATTGACCACCACCACCAGGTGTTCCTCATCACACCATCGTGCAAAGGCAAAGGCTTTATCGTAGTAGCCCGGGGTGTTCATCCGGTTGTATGCGTGAATTTCCTTATAATCGCCCATTATGGCGGGGCTGCTGCTGATAAATTTAAGCAATCGCAGGTAGAAGTCACGCAGGGCTTTTTCATCGGATGAAAGCTGTCCGCCATCGAATTTTCCGTTGTTCATCCAGCGCTGATGAGCCGGAACACCCCAATAGTCGAAAATGGTGGTTCGGGTTTCACTTCCAAAGCCGGGGTTGCCCTGTGCCGGTTCGCCGGTTTCCTGGCCAAAGTAAACCATGGCAGGGGAGGAGGCTATGGCGGCACTAACCACCATGGCCGGTTTGCCCTTAAGCGCGTTGCCTGCAAAGGCGGGGCTTGCTATGCGCTGCTCGTCATGGTTTTCCAGAAAGTGCAGCATATGCGCAGCGATATCGCGGTTGGCCTCTTGTATCTCAACCAACCTGTCGGCAGAGCCATGCCCCTGCATAATGGTTTTAAGTGTGTCGTAAAACTCAACCTTGTCGTAAAGGAAATCCATTTTGCCACGGTGGATATAATCGCGGTAACGGCCGGGGTCATATACTTCAGCCAACAGAAGCGCCTCGGGATTTGCTATCTTAATAGCAGCATTCATATAACTCCAGAATTCTACGGGCACCATTTCAGCCATATCGTAGCGAAAGCCATCTACACCAAATCGGATCCAGTAAAGCGCAATATCCCTGAACTTTTTCCAGCTATCGGGTACGTCCTTGTCTTTCCAGAAAGCATAATGCTCAGCCGCTGATTTGTGGCTGTAGCTTTCGGGCAGCAAATCAAAATCGTAGCTCCCGTCGGGCCGTACGCCATAATTGATCTTTACGGTTTCGTACCAGTCATGAAAATGTGGCTGGGCCTGCCTGGAGCCATTGCCGGTCCATTTGGCCGGATTTTCATCAAAGAAACCGTCGGCCAAAGGATGCGCTTCCCCACCCAGGGGCCGGTAGTTATCAAGCGGTTCGGGAACGATAAATGATTTCCCCGGAATGTAATAAAAGTTGTTGTTGCGCGCGTATTCAACACTGCTGTCATCCGAAGCGCCAAAGTCTTCAACACCTTCGGGGTTTGACACTGAGATATATTTCCGGGCCACATGGTTAGGCACAATGTCAATGATTACTTTAAGGCCATGTTGATGCGATCGCTCTATCAGGGCTTTAAACTCCGCTTTTCTTGCGGCAGGGTCTACCGCCAGGTCAGGATTTACATTGTAATAATCCTTTATTGCATAAGGCGATCCGGCTCTGCCTTTTACCACATCCGGGTCATCGTTGCTGATGCCATAGCCGGTATAATCTCTGATAACGGCATGGTGCAATACACCGGTATACCATATATGGGTAACTCCCATTGACCTGATTTCTTCGAGGGCTTTGTCAGTGAAGTCATTGAATTTTCCCACTCCATTTTGTTCCAGGCTACCCCAGGGTAAATTGTTGGTAGTGGTATTTCCAAACAGGCGTGTAAATACCTGATAAACAACTATTTTCTGATTTCTGTTCATAGTTTTATTTTCTTCCCGGGCGTAAGCATTCAGGGATAATAGTGAAACGGACAACAATGCCAGCACTCCCCGGCGATAGATATTCATCATAAACGATCCATATTTATGCAGGTTCAAAGGTAGTTGAAAAAGTTTGTCCTGCAATTGATGACAAATCATTACTTTTGAATTCTTAAAACAAGCCGGTTATGAAATGGAAAATATGGATATATCTCATTCTTAGTTTGCCTTTGAATGTAGCAGCCCAGGTAACTTTTATTGTCAATAGCCTTCCTGTGGGCACCCCTTCGGGCGAAAGTATATATATTGCAGGAAACTTCAACGGATGGAATCCGGGTCATGCCGACTATGTACTGCATAAAAACGAGGCGGATAAGTGGGAGATTACCCTTGGAGAGCAGGCTACAGGAACGGTTATACAGTTTAAATTTACCCGTGGAAGTTGGGAAACGGTTGAAAAGGGGGCCAACGGAGAAGAGATACCCAACCGCACGTTTACCTATGGCAATGGTCAAATCGTGTATGTGGATATCCTGAATTGGGCTGGAGGTGGCAGCGGTGCATCAACCGCCGCCGCAAATGTGCATATCATGGATGAAGCATTCTTCATGCCACAGCTTAACCGCTCCCGCCGCATCTGGATCTATTTGCCCCCGGATTATGAAAGTTCAGGCAAAAGCTATCCGGTAATGTATATGCACGACGGTCAAAACCTGTTCGACAAACAAACCTCCTATGCAGGCGAATGGGAAGTAGATGAAACCCTGAATCAGCTTTTTAATTCCGGTTATGCCGTGCCGGTTGTTATTGGTATTGAAAATGGTGGCAGCTACCGTATTCAGGAATATACACCCTGGGTAAACCCGAACTACGGTGGCGGGAATGGGGAAGCATATGCCGCGTTTATAGTTGAAACACTTAAACCCTATGTAGATGCCCACTACCGCACCCTGCCCGAAAGAGAAAATACCGCCATCATGGGGAGCTCACTGGGCGGCTTAATCTCTCACTATGCTGCACTCCGCTATCCGGAAATATTTGGAAAAGCCGGCTTGTTTTCACCTTCCTACTGGTTTTCTGATTCTGTTTGGGCTTTTGCCTCATCCCGGCCATTAGATGAGCAGCTTCGCATCTATCAGATGTGTGGTTCGGCAGAGGGTGGCAATACCGATGTAAACATGTTGCGCATGAGCGATACCCTGGTAGCTAATGGGTTGCTCCAAACCAACATTACCAACGTAGTAGTGCCGGGTGGAGAGCATAATGAGGCCCTTTGGCGCGGCGGGTTTAAGGATGCTTATCTATGGCTGTTTCAGGGCGCACCCGCAGGCAGCAAAGAGACGATAGCCAATGGCTGGATGCTTTATCCCAACCCTGCCACTGAGCATGTTTATATCAAACACGAAAACGGGCTTTTGCCCGATACAGTAGTGGTTTACGGCGCTACCGGACAAAGAACGGCTAAACTCATGCCTGATGCAGGCGGCAGGTATAACGTAGCCCATTTACCGAAAGGTAATTATATTCTGGAAGTGGCCGCAGACAATAAAGTTTTTCAATTGAAATTTGTAAAGCTATAAGTACCTACGTGAAATTCCTT
>JAQVEI010000394.1 GCA_028697695.1 Lentimicrobiaceae bacterium | reverse complement strand
TAGCATGGCGAAAGTGCAGGGGCGGATTACGCCCTGAATGACGTCTATACTGTAGATGGCACCTACCAGCATAGCCCCGCTGCTCCCTGCGCTGGAAAATGCTTGAATTTTCCGCTGCTTCAGGAGCTTAAAGCCAATGCTTATGCTGGATTTTGGTTTACGAACTATGGCATGGGTGGGATGTTCTCCCATACCTATTATATCGGGGGCATGGGCAATTTCAAACCTGCTTTCAGCAATGCCACGAGCCGATAAGCCTTCCAGAATAACTTCCTGATTTCCAATCAGTACGATCTGATGACCTTCGCCCGATAGTACTTCATCAGCCAGTAGGGCACCCGAAATAGCTGCATCAGGGGCAAAATCGCCGCCCATTACATCAAGTCCGATTTTCATCTGACTTAGTTTTGGTAAGTAAAAAGTTTGAAATCAGCATTAAACGGCTGCTGCCTTTTCAATGGCTGGTTTACCTTTATAATAACCACATTCATTGCAAACCCTGTGATAAAGGATTGAGTTCCCGCAATTGGAACAAAGGGTAATGGTAGGTGCTTCCACTTTGTAGTGTGATCTGCGCTTGGCAGTTCTGGTTTTGGAGTTCCTATGTTTTGGATGTGCCATTTCTATTTATTTTTTAAGTTGTTAATCCAGGTTAATGTCTTTAAGTTTGTTCCAGATGTCATTGATTTCCCCATCTGCCCTCAACTCTTCAAGTCGTTTGATAACTGTCATATCGCAGGTGCTGTTGCCGGCTTCATCATCGGGATGTACTACCCGGTAAGGAATCAATAGATGGAGATAATCATAAAGCAAAGGTGCAATATCAAAAAAAGTTGCTCCCCTGGGAATAATGGTTACATTGTCCGATTCATCCCGGTAATCATCTCCAAATTTAACAAAAAATTCCTCTTTGGCATCCACCGGCATGTTAAACTCATCCAAACATCGGCTGCAGGTTACCTCAATGTATCCGGTAAAATGAAAATTCAATACCAGCATGCGACCGGTTTTTTCCAAATCAAGGTCCACAGTTACATTGGCTCGTTTAATCTCGGCTTCTTCAAAAAAGGAAAAGAACTTATCGTCAACCTTAAAGTTAAACCTATGACTTCCAGTGCTTAATCCCATAATGGGGATTAGGAATTGCTTAAGGTGATTCACGGCTTAAATGTTTCAGGTTTAAGGAGGGCAAAAGTAGATAATTTTTATGTACTACACAAAAAATTGTTAAACAACCATTTACTTAAAGCCATAAATATGATATATTTAACAAATTTTAAACCAACGGCCACGCTTATTGTCGTTTGGCTCCGCAGCCTTTGACAGCATTTTTAAGACGAGATTTTGCAACCTGAAACCCGCTTATCTATTTATTAGATGTTGAGTTATAGAGCACATAACTGATCACTTCAAAATAATAGGTTCTTATTGGTGGAAAATGCTCTTGAAACTATTATTTAAAAGCTTTTTCAGGCAATCCATCGCCTTGCAGCATTAATCTTTCCATATATTTAGGAGTAGATTTACCCATAAGTTTATCCACATACAATTTAGCCAGGTATTGTCCAAGCATGAAACCTTGTCCGCGCAAACCAAGAAAAAGTCCCTTTTCAGGGTCAACAATCATTCGCGGTTCAACATAATAGCCGGCCCAAATTGCCTGAAATCCTACACTGGAAAGAGATGGCAGCCAGTCAACAAAAACTTCGGCAGCTATTTCGAGAAACTGTTGGCTGTTAATTTTAAGATTTTTGTCTGTTTCCATGGGCTCTATAGCGGGTGAAGCGCAACCTATTATTTGTCCTGTTTCGCCCAGTTGCTGTCCATAAACTGCTACAAAACCCTTGTAATTCCGGCGGTCGATAATCATATCCAGCGGATTTCTATCTATTCCCATCATAGGCAACCTGCGGGTAATAAACGCCTGGTGTTTAACGGGATAAATTCCGGTTTCATGACCCAGCATATCGGCGTATTTTTTGCCATCAGGCCCAAGCGCATTGATGAATGTCGGAGTGATATATTCGATGTATTTTTTCTCGTGGTTTTGAACCAATACCTGGTATTTGTCTGCCTTGCGGCTAACGGCAATAAGCTTGCAATCTTCCTGAATACTGCCGCCGTTTTGAATTCCAATGCGGCGGATAAGGTCGATCACTCTTCCCGGAGTGGCCTGCCAGCAATCGCGTGTAATCAATGCCCCTAAGTACTTGTCAAGTGTGGGATTGATGTGGGCAGAAATCTCCGATCTAAAATCTTTCGGTTCTACCATATAGGCATCACTCCATTCCCTGGAAGCCATCAAGGCATTATAAACTTCGGGGTTGTGAGCGAAATTTACGTATCGGATTGATCTGAACTGTATATCGCTTAATTTTTGAAGCTCCTGAAATATTTCCCGGTTTTTAAGGGCGATATCGGCAATCTCGGGCAGGCTGAATGCAGGCCTTCCGCCGGCAATGTTTCGCCATGATGCACCCCGCCCCGAATTGATAAGCAGGGGCTGCTGCCCGGCTTCGGCCAGGTACCTGAAAAGTGCCGAGCCGCCAATGCCGCCGCCTGCCACAAGCGCTTTTACCTCTTTTTGAACGGCATGGCTTTTACCCGGGTGGATGTGTATATGTTCTGAACGGTTGTGCGGGTACAACTCACCCATGGAAAGCTGATTGGACAGCGGGCCGCGCGGGGTCGCATCTCCGACCACGGTAATACCATAACTGCGCAGTGTTTGTTTTAGTCGCCTGATGCAACGCTTGCCCCGGCAGGCGCCCATCCCCAAACGGGTAGTATGTTTTATCTCATCTATAGAGATAAATTTACGTGTTCCTATCGTATCCAGTATCTCCTTCAAGGTAACATCATCACAATGGCATACGTACATCTCACCTTCAGCTTTATAAGCTGTGGACTTCATTTGTAACGGTTGGGGATAATTGCTTTTAGGGATGAACCCACGCACCTGAATCAGCTCCTCCTTCGACATATTGAAGGATTTCAGTCGTGCCAGATTGGTTTTCTGCGGCTTTTTAAAAACTTTCTCCACCAAACCTTCTCCCAGCTTTTCGCCATTATTGTTGACCAGATAAACCGGTGTTTGAGGCTCAACAGTGAATTCAATGGGTAAAAACAGCCAATCTTTTTGTAAATTGTATCCAAATATGGCCAGGCCAGGACATTGATAAACGCATTCCATACAGCCGATGCACTTGTTAAAATCAATGGCAGGAACAGTGCTGGTTGAAGTTTTGGTGATGGCGCCATGCGGACAGGCAAATTCACAGGGATTGCAGGCAAATCCATACAGGCAGTCAATCTGCACAAAAGGTTTGGCTGCCATACGATCCGTGTCAGGCCGGTGGGGTCGTTCTATTACCTTTAGCGGATGTTGTTGGGAATCAATGTACTCCTTGGAGATGCCTAAAGATTCCTGGTAATTGTACTTTAT
>JAQVEI010000393.1 GCA_028697695.1 Lentimicrobiaceae bacterium | reverse complement strand
ATGTTTATTGAATTTTTTCAAAGAGTAAAGGGTTACAAAAAGTTGTGCAGGACAATGGATATCTATTGGATAAGTCTTATTGTGATAATATTTAGGAGTTCCGTCTTCAAGGAAGAAGTTATTTATATAAAACTCAAATCCCTTTCCAATATTTTTCGAAAAGCTGTTATCGCCGGTTAGCTTCTGATACGATTGCAAAGCATCCAAATTATATCCTGTATGAAAACTGTCAATCCAGTTTTGGGCTTTATTTTCCCCATATACCCACGAACCATCGGGCTGTTGAGCATTTATGCAAGCGATTATGCTTTCTCGTGCGATATTTTTGTATTCATTTTTGTGTTCATAGTAATAACAATAACTGAGGAGTTTACTGCCCAATAAAGAAGCATTATATACCGTATCGTTTCCTTTAAGTGGCGAATACGAAAAGAGAAATCCTTCTGATTTTTTTGTTCGGTGCAAATCTTTGAGTACAAATTGAGCCGATAAAAGAGCAGTGTCCAATAATTCTTTGTTTTTAGTTATTTCATACGCTTCAAATAAAGCAGATGCACAAAAGGATGTTGCTACCACTGTGGGTGTATATTTTGGGAAAAAGAATAAACGTCTTGCCTGCCAGTCGAAATTGTAGCCCCAGCAAGCACCCGAGTATCCTTTGCATTGCAATGAAATAAGGAGATTGGCCAGATAATTTATCTTCTCCAAAATTTCATCTTGTGTACCAAATTTTTCTTTTCCTGACATTTGTTGAGCTTTATAGAGGTTGCAATAACCTGTCAAAAAAAGGGCAATTCCTTTTGCGTTATGTTCTTTGGGAACAAGCATCACTTTGCGAAAATTGATTGGGCTGCGTTTAAAACCTTGAATCCATATAAGGCGTGCCAAATCCCAATGTTTCAAAGGTGTTGATTGGAACACTTTGGAGTTGAGACCGTCGTAAGGGTCCCATCCGGCAAAGTTTTGGGCTTCGCAGTAGGTTTTGAGTATATTAAATGATGTGATAAATCTTTGGAACACAGATAATATTGATTAAACAGATTTATTTAAATAAAATATTTTGGTTTGTTTTAATTTCCTTTTATTGAATTTTTATTTTTATCCGGGTTAATTGTTTATTTAATTTTTACTATTTGCCCGGTTTTTATGGATTCCAATACTGCAAAGGTAGCTTTGGTTACAGCAACAATTTCTTCAAAAGGGATAAGTGACTTGCCGTCTAGGATGCTTTGCAAAAACTGTTCTACCATTTGTTTTTGTCCTTTGTCAACATTAATCAGTTTTTTTTTCTGTTTTGTTTTCCCGAATAAACGTAGTTCCTTAAAATTGCTAATGATGCCCGAAAATCCATTATAAAAAACTTCAATGTATTCTTTGTTCATCGATTTTGGGCCATTGGCATAATAGGCTACCACACCGGTTGAGCCGTTGGCAAAAGTTATGTTTATATTAACTGTATCATTATGGCCGCCGGTATCGGGCAATGCTGAAGCGTATACCGAAATGGGCAGGCTTCCGTTGAGCCAGGTTAGGTAGTCAATAAAGTGGCAGGCTTCGCCAATGATGCGTCCACCGCCGATTTCCATGTCCTGAATCCAGGTGTCAGCAGAAATGTGGCCGGCATTAATACGGTAAATCATACTCATTGGGCCATTACCCATGTGCTTTTTGAGTGCAGTTGAAAGTGAGCTGAAACGGCGGTTAAAGCCGACCATTAATTGTTGATTGTTTGTTGATGATTGTTTGTTGATGATGAGTTCCAGTTCTGCAGGGGTGAGACACAATGGTTTTTCCACAAAAATGTGTTTGCCGTTTTTGAGGCCTTTGATCACATATTCTGCGTGTGAATCATGGCGAGTGGCTATGAACAGCGTGTTGATGTCCGGATTTTCGAGAATGTCATTTTCATTGGAGGTGCAAAATTCAAACCTAAAACGTTCGGCAACGCGTTTGGAAGTTGTGCCGGTGTTGGTTAAAACGCCTTTGCAAACAATATCATTGTTGTTTTTTGGGATATTGGGCAAAAGATTGCCCTGTGCATAACTGCCGGCACCAATAAAACCAATATTAACCTTAGATGCGGGTTTAGGCTGCCCTACCGTAATTTTCTTGTTCAGTTCCACAGGTTTTGCAGTATCGTATTTCAGCACAATGCCAATGTAAGGCTCAGTTTTATTCACAATCATGTCGTAAGCTTTGGGTGCATCTTCCAAAGGCATTTCGTGGGTGGTGATGTAACCGATATCGATACGTTTAGAAGCCAGGAGTTGTTGAAAGGCTTCCATGTTGCGTTTTTCTGTCCAACGGACGTAGGCAGCCGGATAATCGATTCCTTTTTCCTCGTAGTTGATATCGTAACGTCCAGGACCATAAGAGCACGACATGAGCAATTGCAATTCTTTTTTGTACCAGTGCGGCTCACGTTTGAAACCGGTGGGCACAGCGCCCAGAATAACCACTTTGCCTTTTTTCCGGGAAATAGTGCCGGCAAAGTTAATAGGGTCGGTGCTGGTGGTGGCGGCAGCAATGATAACTGCATCGACACCCAAACCATTGGTGTATTCGGCAATTTGATTCTCGATGCCGGGGATGTTGCGGGTAAGTGCCAAACCGGCAAAATGTTGCTGTGCCAGTTTTACGGGTTGTTCGCTCACATCAATGCCAATGACATTTACGCCCGATGCTTTGAGCATAAGACCTGTAAGCTGTCCCAACAACCCCAAACCAATTATTGCACAGGTTTCGCCCAGGCGCAAATCGGCCTGGCGGATGGATTGAAGAGCAATGGCGCCAAGGGTGTTGTACGAAGCAGCTTTCAGTTTGGCATTTTCGGGAAGTTTTACACAAAGATTTACCGGAACGGTTATAATTTCAGCATGGTTGGCATACCCTACACCGGCACATGCGACTAAATCGCCTGTTTTAAACTGTGTAACGGCCTCTCCCACTGCAATGATTTCGCCTGCCGATGAGTAGCCTAACGGCGAATAAGCTTCCAGTTTTTTTGTTACCGTCCGGTAGGTTTGTACCGGACCCTGTTGTGTCAAAACCTCCAACACTTGTTTTACTTGTTGTGGGCGCTCTTTGGCTTTGCCAATAAGGCTTTTACGGGCCGTGGTGGCCGTATTGCCCTCGGTACCGGGGCTTATGAGCGAATAATGGTTCTTTACCAGCACCATACCTTTACCTACAACCGGCTCAGGTACTTCCTGAACCAGTATTTCGCCGTTAGATAGTTTTTGAGTGAGTTGCTTCATTATCAATAACTTTGTTAAAAACTTCAATGATTCTTTTTTCAAGTATTTCGAAGGTGTATTTTTTTTGGAATTTTTCTTTCCCTTTCTTTCCCATTTCAATTCTTAGTTTTTCATTTTTAAGTAAAATGGCAATCTTCTCGGCCAAGTCAATGGGGTCTTCTTGTTTGACAATAAAACCTGTAATGCCAT
>JAQVEI010000392.1 GCA_028697695.1 Lentimicrobiaceae bacterium | reverse complement strand
AATACGTCCGTAATAAACTTTAAGCACTGTTTTTCAAACATATGTACTTGATATTCCGAAAATCTTATGACTATCCAACCCCTATCTACAAAATAAATGTCACGCATAGTATCATCACCTTTACAGTGGGTGGGTTGTCTCGTTATTCCTGCGTATGGCTCATCAATTTCAATATCTATTCGCAGACAATCATTTTTCTTACCAATGAGTGCAATATCAGGCTCAAGAGGTCTTGTGTCTTTTCCTGTATTAATTCTAAGTTCTCCTGAAACGATAAAATGATTGCCAAAAACTTCTTCAATTGCCCTTTGAAAAACTTCTTCTTTAAAACCCCTTCGTTTTGTAGTTCCAACACGATAAGACCTTACGACAGTGTTTTTTTTGGGGTATCTGAAAATTGGATAAACGTCCGTCTGCTCAGATTTAGAAGAAGTGTAATTAACTTTTAGAATTTCATTTTTTGACTTCTCAGTCTCAGCTTTTGCTTGCGGTAAATCTTCTTTTGGTTTGGGTTTTGGTCTTATAACTTCAATTTCAGCTTTCGGAATTGGTTTTTCTTTTACTGGTGGCTCATAAGTGGCGGACGGTTCTTTTACTTCAATTTGTGGTATTTTATCCTTTGGAATGGAATCGTATTCCTTCTTGGTTGTCTTTGGAGGTTTATCTGAACTTGTTTTTTCTGTTTCTGTATGTTTGGTTGTTGTTCTCCTTTGTCTTGATGAGACTGTTTGATTTCCTGAAATGTCGATGCTTTTCTTTTGCGTGTCGCTTTTTCTGCGCTTTTTCAGAAACGTAATTACCAAAACAATTACGACCAAGGTCAACGCTATTCCTGTCCAAAATTTCAATGGATGCAGGTCTTTATATTCACTTATTATCTGGTAGATTTCTTCCATTTTGGTCGTTTTTTACAATGAATGCCAACGTAATAGTATTTTATCCATCGTTCATATAAAGATATAACAATGTGCTGAAATCTAAATTTATAACAAATATATGATTATTCTAAATAAAAATGATGGATAAAATATAGTTGGACGATGCTGCCGGATTAGGAGAAGCAGCGTTTCCTTTCAGTTCTATGTGTCTTTTATCAGTTTTTATTGTCCTGCCGGCTGTAAACAGCTGTATTTTATTTGCCATCAGAGGTTTTACAAACATAATACAACGCTTTTTACTGAGTTTTTGAGCATAGTTTTCCTGTTTCATTTTAATCATGACCAGTGGTTTTGGTTTTTTCATTCAAAGAACACTGCCGTTTTTCTTTTAACCTGAAGCTTCATCAAGGGCATATCTCACCATTATGCCTATATTGCACTTTGGGCAGCGGGCCGGATCTTTTCCCCTTAGTATCCTGTAAACTTCATAAGCATTTAATCCTTCAAACCTGGGTAGTAATATCGATTTACCGATCAAAGCAATTGCCTGCTGCCGTTTTGTGTTAATATTTGCCGTTGCCAGAATGCCGTAATACCTGATTTTATAAAATCCTTTGGGTAAGATGTGCATCATAAACCGGCGGGTAAACTCTGTGCAACTAATGGTCAATAATTGCTGAATTCCCTTTTTGCGATAGTTCTTATACCTGAAAGTTACCTCCCCGTTTTCTATCCTTGTAATCCTGTTGTTTGAAATAGCCACCCTGTGGGTATATCTGCCCAGGTAATCCAAAACACTGTTGACCCCGGTTAAGGCCTTTTTGGAATACACATTCCAGTTTTTTTCATAGAGCCTCTTTTGCAATGCTGTAAAATCAGGAAATTCACCAGGCAATCTAATTGTGTTTTTATCCAACTGTTCTTTTATCAACCGTATGAGTATTCCCCTGAACATGGCAGATAGCGCTTTAACAGGCACAAAAAACTTTTTGGGTGACCCAGTCCATTCCATGCCATCCTCTGACAAGCCGCCTGCTGGTACCAGCATGTGTATGTGAGGATGGTAAGAAAGCGTTTGACCCCAGGTATGCAAAACTGCTACTGCCCCTGTATCTGCACCTAAAAACCGGGGATTCCTTCCCGCTCTTTGAAGGGCTATCGAGGAGGCTTCGAACATCAATTTGTAGCACAGCTTCTGGTTGATGTAAAACAGCTGGCTCAAAAGGTGTGGGACAGAAAAAACAATGTGAAAATACCTGACGGGAATAAGCCTTCCTTTAAGCTTGTCTACCCATTGTTCCTGCTTCAGAAACTGGCATTTAGGACAGTGGCGGTTATGACATGAATTATATGCCTGCTGTTTATACCCGCAATGATTGCATGTGCTTATATGTCCGCCCATTTGAGAGGTACGGCAGCAAATAATGTCGTTGAAAGCTTTTTGCTGCTGGTGGCATATATGATTGTTATGCAGAAAATCTTCTGAACAGGATAGAAAAACATCAGCAACTTCTGCTGTTTGTCTTTTATTGAAAACCTTATCCACGGCACACTACTCTTTGGGTGTAAGCAAATCGGGCAAATCACCCGGATTGGGATCTGAAAGATGAAGATAAATGGATGTTGTCCTTAAAGCGCTATGGCCAAGTATCATTTGAAGACGTTTAAGGTTTATTCCCTTATCAAGCATGTGGGTCGCAAAAGAGTGCCGTAAAATATGAGGAGAAACCTCTTTCTTTATCCCTGCCTTACTTGCTGCCCTTTTTATAACTTTGTCCATACTAGATGCAGAGTAAGGCTTACCGGGAATACCCTCAAAAAGATATGTCACAGGTCGGTAATACTTATAATAATCCCGCAGTTGCCCAATCAATTCTTTGGGTACAGGGACCTCCCTCGATTTATTGCCCTTGCCATTGATAATACGTACAACTCCTCTTGATGAATCAATATCCTTAAGCTTCAGGTTTAATACCTCTGCCCTGCGCATCCCCGTGACATAGGTAATAGTTAATATCATCCGGTGCTTAATGTTGGGCAGAGACCCGATCAAAGACAAAGCTTCACCCCGGGATAAAACCACCGGAATTTTTTTCTCCCGCCGGGGGCGTTTTAATCCAAATTCCTCCCACGAATTACCCAGTACATCAATCTGGAAAATCTTCCAGGCACTTATTAACTGGTTGATCCTTGAATTGCATGCATCCTTTGAATAAATCAAATGATAGGCATAGTCCTTAACCTGATCCCTGGAAATTTTATCCGGAGTAGTTTTGTAGAAAACAGAAAGCTGAGAAATGGAAGTGATGTAACTTTGAATGGTACGTTCACTGTAGTTGCGAATGCGCAACTCCTCTGTCATACGCTCGCGTAATGTTTTTTTTCATTGTATTTAAATTTTAGTGTAGATAGGGAAACGAAAAAACCAACAGAAGGGTTACCGCCAAAGGCGGTTTCGTTCAACTATGTTATATGTCATCCAAAATTATATAATAATTTCTTTTTGGGGAAATTATGTGAGCTTTTCATACTTTATAATTCCATATCATCAAATGGATTTTTAATATTTTGTAGACTCTTGTTGCTGA
>JAQVEI010000391.1 GCA_028697695.1 Lentimicrobiaceae bacterium | reverse complement strand
ACCGTTGATTTTTTCACTCCCGTGGTTGATGATCCCTATCAATTTGGAGCCATTGCGGCTGCCAATGCCTTAAGTGACATTTATGCCATGGGTGCCACTCCTGTTTTTGCATTAAATCTTGTGGCTTTTCCCGTAAACCGCTTGCCTGTGAGTGTACTCCGGGATATTATGAACGGCGCTTCTGCAAAAGCACAGGAGGCAGGAGTATCCATATTGGGTGGCCACTCCATAGAGGACAACGAACCGAAATTTGGAATGGCAGTTACCGGATTTATCCACCCGGAAAAATTAATTTCCAATGCGGGTGCAATACCGGGTGATGTCCTTATACTCACCAAACCATTGGGTACCGGTATAGTAGCAACAGCTCAGCGGCTGGGGTTAGCAGAACAGCATACACTGAAGGCCGCCGCAGAGATAATGATGGGCCTGAATAAAAATGCCGCCGCACAAATGATATTACATTCACCCAATGCCTGCACTGATATTTCAGGGTTTGGACTCCTGGGACATCTTCATGAAATGATCAGTGCATCGGCTGTTGATGCCAGTATAGATTTTCATGAGGTGCCGCTTATCCCCGGTATTGAGGAACTGGCGAGTGCCGGCGCTGTATCGGGTGGAACGCGTGCCAATGTAACTCATGCAGAGCGTTTTACCGATTTTGGAGATACAACAACGGCCGGGAAAGCTATTTTATGCGACGCACAGACTTCCGGCGGATTACTGATAAGTCTTTCGCCTGACAATGCTGCATTATTGTTAGAGGCCTTCGACCAGCATAATATAACTGCATCAATTATTGGAAGCATCACCCGAAAGGGTAGAGGAGAAATACTCATCGTATACTAAGTTGCGGTAGAATCAGGGCGTAATGGCACCGGTGAAACTTATTGCATTGTTGTCGGTGATGGTTATATCGCTTGTGTCAATATTTCCATCTCCATTAACATCGGTTGGCAAATATCCACTTACAAAGTTCGCGACATCATTGTCAATGGCTGATATATCATTTGTGTCTATGGTACCATCCTGATTTACATCTCCGCTATAAATGACGTATGCTCCATCGTACATTAACTTCAAATTGCTTCCATATACCATTGCAGGAACGTTAAACGGATAAGTAATGGAGGTTCCTCCAAAAGAAACGGGTATGGCCGACACGGTTTCTATACTGTTGCGATGTTTTATGGTTATGTAATATGAACCTCCAAAAGCTGAAGGTATTGATGCAATAGCCTGACCGGTGGTAGAAAGATTAATATTACCGGTTGTGTATAATATGTTGCTGTAATTTGCTGGGTGGTGCAGTTCTATCTGAATTTGATCGGCTGTTAAACCTGGAAATTGCGGGCCGGATGCGTTGTTTGCTTTTCGCATGGTAAGGCCACCGTTATACAAACCTTCGAGAAGTAAGGTTAAGTTGAGTGTTTTATCCGAAAGTGGTATACGGCCGGTAAAAGTGCCAAAATCAAAGACGTTATTGGCTGTCAACTGGTGTAAAGTAGTATTTGCTGCATTGAAACTAACCGGAGGTTCGGGCAGTACCCGCATACAAAAAATGGAGGCTTCACTTCCAGTTACATCTGCCAAAGTATATTGGAACATTGCATTACATGAGAAGCCAGAAATGCCGCTTTGCGTAATTACCCAGTATCGGTTCAAATAGCTTCCACTGCTTCCCGGATAGGCTGCATTGACTAACTTTACACCCATGTAATTTGAGCCGGAGAATGAACCTGAGGAAAAGGCGATCGTAACCGGAGAGTACTCAGCTACGCCAGTATTGTCACCCACTGTAAATGTGAAACTTCCGGGTGACGAAAACGATTTACGTAACTCTCCGTTTCCGGTGGCTACCACCATAGCTGATGCCGAAACAGTACCAGCAATGGATGCAGAAGGGCCCAGTGTAAGATGATAATTACCAAGCACAATGCGGCCAGTGGTTAATGTAAGTGATCCCCCCACATGGGTGAGCCCATTATTGACGATGCCGGCAGCATTATTGATAACCAGATTTTGTATGCTGTTGTCACCACTAATGGATTGCTGTGAATTGCCTGCCATACGTAGTGTTCCATTGCCCAGGGAATTTAAAGCGGTATTTTCATTTACTACATTTTTCAACGCGATAACAGTGCCGGAATTATTAAGGGTGCCCGAGTTTTTGATCACCATGTTTTCCACTGAAACCAGGGTAGTTCCGGATGATACCCTGAGGGTCGTGCCTGCAGAGATAATGTTTTCACCGGAAGCAATCCGGCTTAAGCAGCAAATAAGGAATCCTGTCATCAGTATGATGTCGAACAGTGACTTTCTGTTGAGAATAAAATGTGTGAATTTGTTTTTCATAGGTCATCATTGTTTACATGAGTGGTTGCTTTTCCCGCGTTCAGTCATTGTTACTCTGTTGTTGCACCCGCGTAAGTTCCGGAAACGGCAATTAGCGGTACCTGACATGGTCCCAGCCATGCTTTGAACAGGTTGTTTTCTTTCGCGTTAAATCCTTCAGTCAGAAGTATATAATTGCCTGCCTTATAAGAGACATTTGTACCTACCCCCCCGGTAATTACGCGGCTGGAGTTGATAGATGAACTTGCTTCATAATTCTGAACACCGGTGTAGTTCGGGTTCCCCGGATCGTTTCCCGGAGTCAGTAAGTAGGCAGTTGGGCATGCAGAGTAAAGCTCTGATGACCATAATCCTCTTCCATATGTGCCTGCTCTGATTGAGTTTGAGGCATAATTTATTTCCAGGTCAAAAACCGGCACAGTAGGTAAGCCATTCATAAAGGGTATCCAAAACCCGAGTGTCTCATTACGATAATAGACGCCAATATCCGTGCCTATATACAGGGCATTATCAGGCGATCCGTTCTTATCTTCATAAGCAATGCAGTTTATAATGGTATTGGGCAGGTTATCTGAAATGTTTGTCCAGGAAGCGCCACCATTTGATGAGGCATACACTTTTTGTCCGGCAACATAATCAGCCACCGTTACAAAAACATCGAGTGAGTTGTCCGGATTAACGGCAATGCCTGTAATTGACCTGTTTGGCAGTCCGGCATTTATCGAACTCCATGAACCGGCAGCATTGTCTGAGCGCCATATGGCGGCGCCACTTGCGGCGTAGATTCTGTTTGTATTACTGGTACCCATAGCCATAGCACTGCTGCCGTCTACCCCGGTATTTGTCCAGGATGAGCCACCGTTGGTGGATTTATAAACATCTGAATAGCCTGCATAGAGAATATTCGCATTGGATGGATCCATGATTAATGGGGTGACCCAGGCTCCTGAAGAACCCAAGGGCTGAATTCCTGTAAATGAATTGCCTCCATTGGTTGATTTAACCAATGTGCCATATTGCCGGGTGTAAAACATTATGTTGGGATTGGAATGGTCAATCATACAATCCATGCCATCCGCTCCCATAATATGCTGCATATTTGTGCCTCCA
>JAQVEI010000012.1 GCA_028697695.1 Lentimicrobiaceae bacterium | reverse complement strand
ACCCATAGTTTACTAGGAATGGATATTTTAAATAATTTTTCAACTTGGCATCCATATTCCTGCAGTGTCATTGGAATATTGAGTTTTTCGTTCATTTCTATGCAGAAGTTCCGGTAAGCTTCAGTCAGCTCGTCGGTCGTTTTTCCTTTTAAACCAATGGCTTTGGCAATTTCAGCATAGCGTTCGCCACACACTTTCCGGTTGTAATCTATTACAAACGGCATGTAAATGGCATTGAGGCATCCATGGGGGATATGAAAAACAGCGCCCGATTTGTGAGCCATGCTGTGTACTATGCCCAGCAATGCATTGGAAAATGCCATTCCGGCCAAACATTGTGCAATGTGCATCTTGTCACGTGCTTCCTTGTCACCATGATAAGAGTTTACCAAATGTTCTTTGATCATCTGAATGGCTTTTATGGCCAGTGGATCAGAAAAATCAGAACGGTTTACGGCAACGTAAGCTTCCGTGGCATGTGCCAGGGCATCCATTCCAGTGTACGCTGTAAGCTCGGCCGGCATGGTATAGGCCAATTCGGGGTCCACTATGGCTATGTCGGGAGTAATCTCGAAATCGGCCAGCGGGTATTTTATACGTGTATTGTAATCACAAATTACCGAAAAGGCGGTAACTTCGGTTGCCGTTCCACTGGTGGAAGGTATGGCAATAAAACGGGCCTTGTTGCGAAGCACCGGAATGTTGAAAGGTTTGGCTATTTCCTCAAAGCTGGCGTCGGGATGCTCGTAAAATACCCACATGGCTTTGGCTGCGTCTATGGGCGAACCGCCTCCTATAGATACTATCCAGTCGGGTTGAAATTCACGCATTGCTTCTGCACCGCGCATCACCGTTTCAACAGATGGATCCGGCTCTACACCTTCAAAAACCCGTGTCTCAATACCGGCTTCATGAAGATAGGTTTCAACTTTGTTTAAAAAACCAAATCGTCTCATCGACTGTCCGCCAATGACGATAATGGCTCTTTTACCTTTGATGTTTTTTAGTTCTGCAAGTGAATCTTTTCCAAAATAAAGATCCCGGGGAAGTGTGAATCGTGCCATGAGTATATTTTTTAGTTTGTTTTGTTCGCTGGGTTAATAACAATTAGTGTGCCATGTTTGTTAATGTATTGATAATAAATGACATACAAATGTTAGCTAATTCACAGTACTGTTATTGTGATAACAAGTGTCATTATTCTGAACAGTTTAAATGTCATTATATATGACAGTGTAATAAATAATGACATCAGGGCCTTTCCTGGTGTATTCGTGGGTCATATTAGTGGAAACCCCTCCGGGATTATTTTCCAATTGGCTTCAACACTCCGGCGGACAAGGAACTTAATTTCCCGGCATCTTCGTAGTTTTATTTCATACAAAACCCCAGCGGGGTTCGACTATGAATAACCCCCGGTAAGCTCAGTTGCCGAAGGTAACTGACCACTACCGGGGGTACTGAGGGTAAAAATAAGCTGCAACCCCAGAGGGGTTGAACTATCCCTTATCTTCGTGAGAAAAGTTGAACCCCTACAGGGTTCTCCATCCTTCTGCTCTCATTTACCCCCAATTCCGCATTGTCTGCTGGCGCAGCCATGCTCCATTGGGGGTTATTCAAAGTTAAACCCCTACAGGGTTGATGTTCCAATAGGCTCAAACCACAGTGGGATTTGGCAAGGAACTGCATTTCACAGCATCTTCGTAGTTTTTTTCATATAGAACTCCAGCGGGGTTCGTCTATGAATAACCCCCGGTAGGGTCAGTTGCCGAAGTTAACTGACCACTACCGGGGGTGCAGAGTGTGGAAACAGATTGCAACCCCAGAGGGGTTGAACTATCCCTTATCTTCGTGAGAAAAGTTGAACCCCTACAGGGTTCTCCATCCTTCTGCTCTCATTTACCCCCAATTCCGCATTGTCTGCTGGCGCAGCCACGCTCCATTGGGGATTATTCAAAGTTAAACCCCTCCGGGGTTATTTTCCAATTGGCTTCAACACCCCGGCGGACAAGGAACTTCTTGGGAAAAGTTGAACCCCTACAGGGTTCTCTATCCTTCTGCTCTCATTTACCCCCATTTCCGCAATGTCTGCTGGTGCAGCCATGCTCCATTGAGGTTATTTAGCGTTAACCCCTCCGGGGTTTATTTTCCAATTGGCTTCAACACCCCGGCGGACAAGGAACTTCTTGAGAAAAGTTGAACCCCTACAGGGTTCTCCATCCTTCTGCTCTCAATTACCCCCAATTCCGCTTTGTCTGCTGGTGCAGCCATGCTCCATTGGGGTTATTTAGCGTTAACCCCTCCGGAATTTAGCATTAGCTCAAATCCTTTTCCCTCATCCAGGCATTGCATAATCCGTTTCTTAAAATTCCAGCATGTCATTTGACGGACGTCCATTATACGGGCAATTTCATAAGTCGAAACTTCAGGGTTGTGACAAACCATCCATGCCATTTTAAATGCTTCGGGTAATGGAATGCGGCAATGATGAAACACCGTGTGGGCCGTGGCCGATTCATCTGACTTGCAGCGCGTGCAACGTCGCGAATATGGAGATTTACCCTTACAGTAATTGGTATTCCCACATTTACGGCAACTATAGCCATCAGGCCATTTAACCCCGGCAATCCATTCAAGACAGGTTTCAGCATCTGAAAACTGAGATTGAAAATCCTGAAAGTTTAAGTGTTGAAAAAATTGTGATGATTTCATCTGAATTTATTTGAATGAATCGTAATTGCCTGAAATTCAATGCCCAATTTATGGCACGGGAATTGATGTATTCGCTTTTCGATTGCAAAGATAAAAAAAATGGTGATAATTATGCGATATATCCAATTTGTTATTTATCTTTGCCGCAAACAATTAAATTCTTTTTTTAACCATTAAAAAATTATTTGATGAATATTCGCATTCTAACAGCAGTTCTTGCAGCAGGAATCATGATAATTGGTTGCAGCTCCTCAAACGGTAACAGCCAGAATACCGACAATAAATCAGCTACAGGTACTACAACTGCCAATACAGAACAAGGCAAAGTAATTCAGATGAATAAGGCTATGTTTCTGGATAAGGTTTTTAACTATGAAGAAAACCCGGATACCTGGGTGTATAAAGGGGACAAGCCATGTATAATTGATTTTTATGCCGATTGGTGCGGACCCTGTAAAAAAGTGGCCCCCATCATGGCCGAGCTTGCAGCCGAATACAAGGATGACATTGTTGTGTACAAGGTTGACACCGATAAAGAGAAAGAACTTGCGCAGGTATTTGGAATACGCAGTATTCCTAGCATTTTGTTTTGTCCCGCTGAAGGGCAACCACAAATGACAATGGGTGCATTGCCAAAAACCGAATTCAATAAGCTGGTACAGACTGTATTGCTAAAAAAGAGTGCTCAGGAATAAAATAATTTTTTAACATTTGATAAACCGATTAACATGGAACATTTGACCCTGGAAAGCTTTAAAGAAAAAGTTTTCGATTTTGATAAAAATCAGGAATGGAAATTTGAAGGTAAACTACCCTGCATCATTGATTTCTACGCCGATTGGTGTGGCCCCTGCAAAATGGTAGCTCCTATACTTGAAGAGCTTTCAAAAGAATATGAAGGTAAAGTAAATATTTATAAGGTTGATACAGAGTCCGAGCAGGAACTTGCCGGTGCTTTCGGCATAAGAAGTATCCCCAGCATATTATTTTGCCCGGCGGATGGACAGCCGCAAATGGCCCAGGGAGCCTTACCCAAAAATACCTTTGTGCAAGCCATCAATGATGTATTGCTGAATAACAAAGCTGCAGAATAATATTTTGATCTGTTTTTAACACCCTGCTCTTCCTTTGTCGGAAGGACAGGGTTTTTTTGTGATCAATCTTCATAAATCAATGTCAATCCATAGGTTAATATTGATTAGTTTTGCTGCCTGTTATTGACTTGAAGCAATTAAATCTCATTAAGAGATTTTCTTAAAAATCTATGATTACAGGGATTTATGAAAAAACTTCCTCCTGTTGTTTTGCCGTTTGCCTGTTTGCCCGATATAGAATTTATGAGCTGGCTGCTGCACTCCTCACAGGTTTTTATAGAAGTTCAGGAGACATATCCCAGGCAAACATGTAGAAATCGCTATGCCATTATGACCGCTGCCGGCCCTTCAATACTGACAATTCCGGTTAAACGGCCTGGTGGAAATCATACACCTTTCATGGAGGTGATGCCTGATGAGCCGGCAAGATGGGTGAACAATCATTGGAGAGCCATAGAGGCCGCGTACAACAATTCCCCTTTTTTTCTTTACTATCGCGATGCCTTTGAGCATGTTTTCAGAAATATTCCGCCTACTTTGTTTGAACTTAATCAGCGGTTTTTAGAAGTGCTGTTAAATAGTTTAGGAGTTCATCCAAATTATGACTTTACCGGAAAATATGAACGGGAATACACTGCACCCTTTGTGGATATGCGTACACTGATAATGCCCAAACAAGACAGATCGCATCACTTCCGCATATCGGAATTCCAACCTTATGTTCAGACATTTTCTGAAAAAATGCCCTTTGCACCCAACCTAAGCGCTCTTGACCTGTTGTTTAATCTTGGCCCCGAATCGCTTAATTATCTGCAGCATCACCTTCCGGGCAGCTAAACAAGAAACTGGGGATTAAATCATTATAAAATTGGGTAATATTTTATACACCGCACGTGTTTTTAATGCTTTCTGTAGAAGTTACCTACTTTAAATTGTTCACATATAGCCCGGCAGCCAACAGAAGTTATTGATTTGACTTACCTCTGGCATGGGATATGTTTTTGTAAAATCATTAAATAAGTAATGATTGTTTAATCCTTAAAAATCACAGCTATGCCATGGACTAAAAAAGATTATCCGGATTCAATGAAAAACCTGGATAAAAAAGTAAGGGACAAAGCCATTGAAATTGCCAATGCCTTGGTAAAAGAAGAAAAAATGGACGAGGGTAAAGCAATTCCCATAGCCATTAGTCAGGCGAAAGAGTGGGCGGAAAACCACTAAAGGATGAATTGCAACTTCAACTGAAGTGCGTTTACCCCCGGATAATTTGTTGGGTAAGGAGGGGTTGCTTTGAAGGTAATTTTTCTGAAGCAGTGGCAGCGCGCATACACCTTAAATAGTAAATCCTGTGCGGTTTTCACAATCCTATGCTTCAGGATAGGCTATTCTTACATGATAAATACTCATTAGTTTCTTTTTGAGTATCTTCTTTATTTTGGTAATATCTTTAAGGGTAAGTTCAGCATTCACAAATTGTTGCTTCTCAATTTGCCGGTCAATTACATTTTCCACAAGATTATCAATGGATTCTATGGTATGATGTTCCAGGCTTCTGGAGGCAGCTTCTACCGAGTCGGCCATCATCAACACGCTGGTCTCTTTGGAATAGGGGAGTGGACCCGGATAGCGAAAGTCCTTGTCTTCAGCTTCCTTTTCAGGAAATTCTATGCGTTGACGATTGTAAAAATACTCCGCTGTGCGTGTTCCATGATGGGTACGGATGAAGTCTATCACTACCTCGGGCAGCTTATGTTTTTTAGCCATTTCAATGCCTTTGGTAACATGACCGATAATGATGCGCGCACTTTCTTCATAACTCAGCTCGTCGTGAGGGTTTATGCCGGTGGTTTGATTTTCAATAAAATACATAGGCATATCCATTTTACCTATATCGTGATACAGCGCACCTGTCCGCACCAGGAGGGTATTGCCTCCAATTTCATAAATGGCAGCTTCGGCAATGTTGGCCACCTGATTAGAATGTTGAAAGGTACCTGGAGCATGCAAAGAGAGTTTTCGCAACAGGGGGCTATTGGTGTCTGAGAGTTCCATCAGGGTCACATCGGTTACCTGGCCAAACAATTTCTCGAACACAAATATGAGTGGATAGGAGAACAGGGTGAATATTGCGCTGCCTCCAAACAGCAGGAAGCGGTTCGGTTGAATGTTCACAAGACTACCATCCTGAATAAGCAGCATGCCCAGATAAACCACGGCATAGGTAATAAATATGGACAGTGCGGTAAGAAAAAACTGGGAGCGTTTACGTAGTTCTGCAACACTGATAATGGCAATAATTCCTGCGATGAGCTGCTGAAAAAGAAATTCAAAGCCGTTGGGTACCATAAATCCCGTAAGGATGAGCGTGACTACATGTACAAAAAATGCCAGCCGCGTATCGAAAAATACCCTGATTACAATGGGTACCAGCACAAAGGGAAGCAAGGGCAATAACTCGGGGTTTACCTTTACGGTGTATGCTGCACTGGAAACCATCGTAAATATGACAAGCAACAGCAGTAGCAGTTTTTTATTTTCAGCAAAGATGTCCCGCCGGAATGAAATCATAAAAAGAATAAAAGCCATCATGGTGATGGCTATCAATACCGACTGTCCAACAAGAACATAATTGTATTGGAATGATTCTCCCAGGCGGCTTTCATAAGCAGCTCTTAAAGATTCGAGTATGCGGAAGTTTTCACTGTTTACCAGTTCTCCCCGGGATATTACTTTTTCACCTGCCTGCACCATACCCCGCATTACGGGAATATCACTAACCAATGCCTCTTCGGCCCGTTGTGTATTGCGGGCATCAAACACTATATTCTGCCGCAGGGTATTCATGAGTAAATCCTGCAACAATGCTGGCTGCTTTAATGCAAGGGTATTGAGTTTGTCAGATATAAATTTACCAGCTTCAGCTATAGTATACATTCGTGACAGCGGAACGCGGGAAGCCGTATTCCCGTCAACCACGAATACTTCAAAATTTCGGGGTTTGTTTTCAATAACATTCGCCATGCCTATGATGCCCCGGCTAAAAAGGGTATCCAGTATCGCGAGACCGGCATTGAGATGTTTCAATCGAATGGCATCTTCTACCGATGAAACTCCAAAGCGTGCATCCCAGGCGTTGTTAAAAGCGGTTTCAAAATGGTGGGTTTGTTGTTGTGCTACATCGTTTAACCTGCTAAAATAAGGCCTGGAATCTTTTAAAGCCATTGTTTTTTCCTGATTCAGCTCTTCCTGGGTTTTTAGAATGCCGAAGTCCATGGGAGCTATCAAATCATCGTGCTGCCATACCTTACCCCGCTGATACTCGTAACGAAACCTGCCTTCACGCGGAAATATAGCAATGAGCAGCACGATAACGCCTGCGAACAGCAGACCTTTACCTGCAACATCATAATGGTTCCGTAACCAATTCAGGAATTTTTTCATTTCACAAAATTATCAGATGCAAATACTTTACAAAGTAACTATCTATTCAATCAAGATCAAAAAATGATTTTACTTTTCTTTAACTGTTGAATTTGAAAATAGTCATAGCCGCTTACTTTTTAAAATGTCGGGCATTTCCATAAAAACGCTTTTACTTAAATAAAGTTTTCAACAGTTTTTAGCCCTGTTGTTGATTATTTCTTTCCCCTATCGCCAAATAATTCAATATATTTGCGTCAAATCTGTTTATAGCATGACGGGTGGAATATGTTTTCTTTCACTTGTAGCCGTTCGTTCACGACCGGCTGAAACCGCTGATATGGTGAATCAGTTGCTTTTTGGCGACTTGTTTGAGCTGATTGAGCAGCAAGGCTCCTGGTTGTTTATTCGTACCCTTCATGACCAATACACCGGTTGGTGCAACCAAAATCAACTCACCTTACTGAACAATGAAACGCTGGAAGTGCTTTTGCAGAGCAGCTACGAATTGGTAAATTCGCCGGTAGCTACTCTGGGATCCTCCGGGCAGCCTCCGTTGTTTTTAACTTTTGGCAGTAAGTTGTACGTGCTTTCTTCGGGTGGCTTTGCAGGACCGCAGGGAAGCTATGCCCTGCATGAAGGTATGTGCCAGTCGTCCAAATCGTTTGATCAATCAGAAATGAATGAAATGGCGATAAGCTGGCTGAAGGTGCCTTATCTTTGGGGCGGCCGCTCCCCGTTTGGTGTGGATTGTTCAGGCTTTATCCAGCTTTTGTTTGCTATTTTTGGCATAGCGCTAAAGCGTGATGCCCGTGATCAGGTACTGCAAGGACAGTTGGTGGGTTTAATTGAAGAATCACAGGCAGGAGATGTAGCATTTTTTGATGATGATGAGGGCAACATAGTGCATACCGGGCTCATAACCGGCTCCGGCAGCATCATTCATGCATCGGGTTGTGTGCGCCTCGACCACCTGGACCATCATGGAATTTATGATAAATCCATAGGGAAATACACCCACAAACTCAGAACCATCAGGAGAATTACTCAAATGGAAAGCCAATACACATAAATCAAACAAGATGAAACAAAACGCTCTTGCACCTATTTTTAATACTAAGAGTTAATTTATGGAGAATGTTTTTTTACATTTGCAAAGTTTTTAAACGGGTTGCGTCACTAAGGAATGCGAAGGATTAAAAAGAAGTTAGCGGAAGATTACAGACAGGCAATATAAGCAGCACATAATCAAACAACATAACCACAGACAAATCATTTACAAACCAAAACAAAAAACAATGAGAAAAATAGACAAGTTTTTGCACAGGCTCAGGATTACTTTCCTGATGTTTTCTGCAATCCTGTTAAGCGGCACCATGGCATTGGGGCAGGTGACTACATCAAGTATGAGTGGTACGATTTCAAGTTCAACAGGTGAGACTTTGCCGGGTGCAACGGTAGTTGCAACACACGCTCCTTCCGGAACAAAATATGGCACTATCTCCAACAAGGATGGCCGATTCAATCTAAACGGTATGCGTGTTGGCGGACCTTACACTGTGGAAGTTACTTTCATTGGATATGGTGCATTTAAACAAAGCAATATTACCCTGAGTTTAGGTGAAAACTATCAAATGAATGTTTTACTCTCAGAAGAATCAACGTCATTGGATGAAATTGTTGTTACGGCATCAAGGACAAAATTCTCTAATGAGAAAACCGGGGCAGTGACCAATATCACAAATAGTGATATAGATAATTTGCCTACAGTGAGTCGCAACATTACTGACATTACCCGCCTTTCACCCTATGGAGGTAATGGAATGAGCTTTGCCGGCACTGACGGTCGTACGGCTAACTTTACAGTGGATGGTGCTAACTTCAACAATAACTTTGGTTTGAGTTCTGCTCTGCCCGGTGGAGGTAGTCCAATCTCTATTGAGGCTATCGAAGAATTACAGGTTGTAATCGCTCCTTATGATGTACGCCAAACAAACTTTATTGGTGGCGGTGTAAATGCTATTACAAAATCCGGTACAAATACCTTCAGAGGAAGTGCTTATACTTTTCACAGAAATGAAAACCTGCGCGGTGATGCTGTTGATAATCAGCAAATTCCAGGTGCGCGTGATAAAGACCGCAACACAAGTTATGGTTTAACATTAGGTGGTCCTATTATTAAAAATAAATTGTTTTTCTTCGTAAATGCTGAAATGGCAAAAACACCAACAATTGCCAATCGTTGGCGTGCTTCAACTGACGGTGTTGCTGATCCGAACAATTTCATATCTCGCACAACAGTCAGCGATCTACAGAAAGTTTCTGACTTTGTAAGAGATCAATATGGTTATAAAACGGGGTCTTTCACAGATTTCCCTGCAGATGAAGACAACAATAAACTGCTTGCCCGAATCGACTGGAACATCACCAATAAGCATCGTTTGGCATTACGTTATAACTACACCAAAAACACTTCATGGATGTCTCCGAATGCAACTTCTATGGACGGAGGTACCCGTGTGTCTGAAGCCAGAATGTCAAAAGCTTCAATGTCGTTTGCAAACTCGATGTATTCCATGGACAACCTGGTTCATTCTTTCTCCTTTGACCTAAACAGCCGCCTGACTGATAATGTATCCAATCAATTATTGGCAACATACTCAAAACTGGACGATGTACGCGGGTCGAATTCTGACGAATTTCCTTTCATTGACATATTGAAAGACGGACAAGCTTATATGTCGTTAGGATATGAACTATTTACATGGAACAATGGCGTCCACAACAACGTTCTGAATATCAAGGACGAGCTCACATTCTATTATGGAAAGCATAAAATTGTGGGTGGAATGGCTTTCGAATATAAGATGGCAGATAATGCTTATATGCGCAATGGTACTGGATATTATCGTTACTCAAGCCTTGATGACTTCCTAAATGGAGCAGCACCTGAAATTGTAAACTTGACTTATGGTTATGACGGAGAGAAAAATCCTGCAGCGCGTATAAGAACAAACAAAATCGGAATTTACGGTCAAGATGATTGGAGTGTTAGAACTAACTTTAAACTTTCATACGGACTTCGTATTGATGGGCTTTTCTTCAATAATGATGACCTGATTACAAATGAGGCTATCAAAGAAATTGATTATTCCGGTCGCAATATCGATACAGGAGAATGGCCTGATGCTAATATCATAATCTCTCCCCGTATCGGCTTTGTGTGGGATGCATTAAACGATAAGAGCCTGAAAGTTCGTGGAGGTACCGGTCTTTTCTCGGGTAATTTACCCCTGGTATTCTTCACCAACATGCCTACCAACGGTGGCATGGTTCAGTACCAGGCCCAGATTAATGCAGCGAACGCAGCAAAAATGAATTTTACAATGGATGAATTTACCGGCGGTCTTGTTACTGACGGTAACGGAAATGCTAACATTGCTGCTCTTTATAACAAACTCATATCATTGGGATATCCTTCAACCATTTCTCCAGAAGATGGAACAGTTCCGTCTGCTATCGCGGCTGTAGATCCACAATTCAAAATGCCTCAAGTATGGAAAACATCACTTGCTGTTGATTACGCACTCCCGACATCTTTCCCGTTCTCTGTAACGGTGGAAGGAATTTTCAATAAAACGGTCAACGGTGTTTCTATTTCTGACTGGAGTATTCCAAATGTTGGTGGTTTTGCCCGTTTTAACGGTGTTGACAATCGTCCTATTTATCCTGACGATTATCGTACAGGCACAAAGGCATTCGTATTGGAAAATACGAGCCGTGGGTATGGCTGGTCAGGCAACATCATGATTAATGCGCGACCAGCAGATTGGCTCGGTCTGATGGCATCCTATACGCGAACAACTACCAAAGATGTAACAGGTATGCCGGGATCAAATGCAGAATCAGCATTTACATACGTTCCAACAGTAGAAGGACCTAACTACATTAATTTGCACAATTCTCAGTACACTACACCTGATCGCCTTGTGGCTTTTTTAACAGCCCATGACAAGAGCGGAAACCATTATAGCTTTATTTATGAAGCATGGCGCGGGGGAGCTAACTACTCATATATGACGGTTAATGATATCAATAGCGACGGCTACAATTACGATGCAATCTATGTCCCAACCGATAATGAAGTTGCAAACAACGAATTCCGCTTTGTTTCAGAAGACGACAAAACCCGTTTTATGGACTATGTGCATGCCAGTGACTATTTGAAAAATCAACAAGGAAAGTATGCAGAAGCGTATAGCGTGTACTCTCCCTGGGTACATCGCATTGATTTCAGCTACAAACATGATTTTGCTATTAAAACAAACAATAATGAGCACAAACTGCAACTTAGTTTTGATATCAAAAACATGATGAACCTCTTCAACTCCAAGTGGGGTGTAGCTAAATATCTGAATCCGGAAATTGGCTCCGAAGCCCGTATTCTTAAATATGAAGGTGTTGATGCTGATGGTTATGCTACATTCTCCACACCTTCTTCAATCAATGGCAATACTGAAACATTCACCAAGAGTTACTCAGTGGGTCAATGCTGGTATGCATTAATTGGTGTAAAGTATATTTTTAACTAATTAAAAAAAACCGATAATCATGAAATTAAAAAAAATATTTCCACTTTTCATTGCAATACTTGCCTTGATGACAAGTTGTACCGATGAAGAAACAATGACATTGCTTGATGAAATTCAAGTGTCATCATCTTACGTGTCTATCCCTGAGGATGGAGGATCTACAACCATTACTTTAAATGCTAAAGAGAGTTGGACACTAGAGAAGGTAACTACCGCAAAGGATTCAGTTAACTGGTTGACAATCTCTTCAACTTCAGGCAATGCCGGTGAATCTGAACTAACTTTTTCAGCTGAATCATCCCTCGATGGGCGTACTGCACAGGTTTTAATCCATAGCGGAGGCCAAACTCAGAGAATTAACATCATACAGGGTTTGTCAAAAATTGAATCTGCAACATGTGCAGAGGTAATAGCCGGACCTGAAGGCAAGACCTATCAGGTGACCGGGGTTTGTACCGCAATTACCAACACAGTTTATGGCAACTGGTACTTGGAGGATGAAACAGGCTCTATTTATATATATGGAACCCTTGACAAAAAAGGCAATACCAAGAACTTTTTAAGTTGGGGATTGGAAGTGGGGGATGAAGTAACTGTTCAAGGGCCTAAATCCGTCTATAATTCGGCAACACAATTGGTAAATGTTACAGTTATCAAGATCAATAAGTCACTGGTAAAAGTTGATTCGGTAGCAAACGCAGTGCTTCCAATCGAAGGTGGTGAATTTATAGCTTACCTTACCTGCAAAGGACAAGGCGTATCGGTAGAAATCCCTGAAAATGCCAAGTCATGGTTGTCAATTTCATCAATTGAGTCGGCAGGTGATCAGGTAGTTGTAAAATTCAACGCCATTGCCAATGCTGGCGGAGACCGTAGCACTACCATCATATTCCGGACCACAGACGGGACTAAATACTATTCTACAGAAACAAAAGTGAGTCAAACAGGAGCGATTGTTGATGCAAGTATCGCAGAATTTCTCGAAGCTCCGGTTGGGAATACGCAATATCGTTTGGCAGGTGTTATTACCAGCATTACCAATGAAACCTATGGCAATTTATACCTGAGAGATTTCTCCGGGGAAACGTATGTTTATGGCATCCAGGATTTTTCACAGCTCGGACTGAAAGAAGGTGACATTATCACAATTGTTGGAAAACGTGCCGCATATCAAGGAAACCCGCAAGTTGGTGGGGCTGTTCTGGAAAGCTCAATTCCCGTAACCCCAATTACTATAGCAGAGGTGTTGACTAAGCCTGATGACCCAAATACATTCTATATGGTAACCGGTGAAATAACATCAATCGCCAATGAAACCTATGGTAATCTGTATTTGTCAGACAATGGCAGTGAAATCTACCTGTATGGCTGTTATCCTGGTTACGGTGCTACCGGCGATGCCAGAAAAAACCTCATTGCCAATAAAGGTATAGTTGTCGGTGATATACTGACAGTAATTGCAACAAAAGGTTCCTATAACGGAGTTGATCAACTTTCTAATGGCATCTATTTCAGCCATGAAAGTAGTAGATAAATTGTAAAATTCTTCATTATTTAATTAATGAAGTGTAACAAAAAGAGGCTGTTTGCAAGAACAAGCCTCTTTTTGTTTTGACAGGGTAAACTACTATTTCGTAAAAATTAAAGCAGCAACTGTGCTTTCCTGAAATTAAGGACTGGGATCTTGAAGGAGCGTTAGAAATAATCGGCCTGTTTTTCCAATTGAGCAGGTTGATGTTGAGTATCCCAACAAAACTTTTGACTTATTGACAATTACATAAAGTTTTAGATACTCAAACCTGGTATAAAGCATATCTTCTAAACCAATATTTTAGTCCCGGCATTTTATAGTGCTGAATAAAGGCTTGGCTCCGGGGCTTTTTTTATCTTTACAAAAAATAATGAGTTATGATAAGTTTAAGGAAGTGCCTTGCAGTCTCAGTTTTCGTGATACTGATTTTTGCCGTAAAGGTCAATTTATTTGCACAGCGGGATGACGGATATATTACCATTGTGCTTTCGCTGGATGGGTTTCGGTGGGATTATCCTCAAAAAACCGCAACCCCAACGCTGCATCAAATCGCCAAAGAGGGCGTTAAAGCCGAATCATTGATACCATGCTTCCCCACTAAGACTTTTCCCAATCATTATACCCTGGCAACTGGCTTGTATCCTGCGCATCATGGACTGGTCAATAACTCTTTTTACGATCCGGTTTCCGGTGAAGCATACGCGATGATAGAAAAAAAAGTGCGCTTTAATCCGGGTTTTTATTGGGGTGAACCCATATGGGTTACAGCACAGAAACAGGGTTTAATCACGGCCTCATTTTACTGGGTCGGATCTGATGTGGCAATTCAAAATATGTATCCAAATTATTGGAAAGATTATGACGGCAGTATTTCTTTGGCGCAGCGTATTGATACTATTGTTAAATGGCTTGAAATGCCCAAAGCTCAGCGCCCACGCCTGATTATGGCTTATTACCATGAACCCGACGGTGTCGGCCACACCTATGGGCCGGATGATATGCATACATTAAGCATGGTGCATGAGCTCGACAGCCTTACCGGAATCCTGTATAGGCGCATTCAGGCTTTGCCCAATGCCGATAGCATAAATTTGATTGTACTCTCTGACCATGGTATGGGTAGCATCTCTTCGGAGCAGAATATTGTTTTGCAGGATATTGTTCCCGATACCTGGAATGTCCGAATGGAAGGAGGCAACCCCATGTACAACATCTATGCGGACACTTCAGTGCTTGATTCCCTATATAAACGCCTGAAAAGTGAGCCTCACTTACAGGTTTGGAAAACGGCAGAGGTGCCGGCACAGCTTAACTATAGCGGCACTTTGCGCATTGGCAACCTGGTGGTTGTTGCAGACTCTGCCTGGAGCATTACCCGCTTTCGCCCGAAAAAGACATTTTCAGGCGGGTCCCATGGTTACGATCCCCAAAATAAGGACATGCATGCCATTTTCTATGCAGTAGGTCCGGCCTTCAAGCAGGGCTACATTCATCCGTCTTTTCTCAATATTCATATTTATCCACTGTTGGCACATTTGCTGGGTATTATACCTCAGCCTACCGATGGAGACCTGAAGCAGGTGGTAGATATGTTGAAACCAGTGAAATGATCCTGATTAATCCATGGCTGTTCACCTATTCTTTAAAAATTACACGTTTTTATTGTAATTTTTTATCGCACATGGCGTCAAAATGTTAGCAATTTGTTTGAACAAAAGCTGACTTCAAACATTTATCTTAATTGTTTAATTTAACACGCCACTATGAAAACAATTCATCACTTAATTTTAATTTTATTGATGGTTA
>JAQVEI010000390.1 GCA_028697695.1 Lentimicrobiaceae bacterium | reverse complement strand
TCTGGGCATCATTACAGATACTTCATACCCACGGGAGGGTAAAGAAGATCCGGAGGCGGGGGTCCGCTTTGTGCAAAAAGTGAAGCAGGACGATGAGTTTATTCCAATACTGATGCAATCCTCTGACATTTCCAATGCCGACATTGCCAAAAACCTCAGGGTGGGATTTTTACATAAACATTCCAAAACGCTGAGTATCGAACTGCGCAACTTTATCATACAATATTTTGCTTTTGGGGATTTTGTTTTTATTGATCCGCTTACCAAAGAGGAAGTTTCAAGGGCTGCCGACCTGAAAGCTTTGCAGCAAAAAATATTTGAGATACCTGACGACTCTTTATCCTACCACGTTTACCGCAATCATGTGTCCAAATGGTTGTATGCACGGGCTTTATTTCCATTGGCGGAGTTGTTCAGAGATTTGCGTCCTGACGATTTCGCCAGTCTGGACGAAATAAGACGCTTTGTTTTTGATGCTATAGCCAGTTTCCGACTCAACAAAGCCAGAGGAATTATTGCTGAATTTAATCGGGATAGTTTTGACGAATACCTGAGTTTTACCAGGGTAGGGCAGGGTTCAATAGGCGGCAAAGCCAGAGGTCTTGCTTTTTTGGATTCAATGATCAAACGCAATCAGTTGCTCGACCGATGGCCTGGAGTAGCCGTGACCATACCAAAAACAGTGGTTTTGGGTGCCGATATATTTGATGATTTCATGGAAGAAAATGAACTGTATAAAGTAGCCCTTTCCGATCACAGCGATGAAGAAATTCTGGATCATTTTGTGGCTGCCCGCCTACCTTTCAGGTTGCATGAAGATTTAAGCACTTTCATTAGTGTAATCAGCAAGCCCATTGCCATCCGCTCTTCGAGTATGCTCGAAGACAGCTATTACCAGCCATTTGCAGGGATATACTCTACCTATATGGTGCCCAATTTTGCCGATGACGAACGTCTTACCATCGAAAATCTAAGTAATGCCATCAAAAGCGTTTATGCCTCAGCTTTTTTCCATGACTCAAAAGCATACATGAGGTCAACTTCCAATGTAATAGATGAGGAAAAAATGGCCATCGTACTGCAGGAAGTTAGCGGAACGCGATTTAACGACCGTTACTACCCCTCATTTTCGGGCGTCGCACGCTCCATTAACTTTTATCCAATAGCGCCTGAAAAATCTGAAGATGGTATCGTAAATATTGCCCTCGGTTTGGGTAAATATATTGTTGATGGAGGTATCACCCTGAGGTTCTCTCCTAAATATCCCAGAAAAAGTTTACAACTCTCTTCGCCCGATTTGGCTTTGCGGGAAACCCAGAAGCATTTCTATGCGCTTGACCTGCGGCCCGGTAGTTTTGTTCCTTCAACTGATGACAGCTCTAATTTGCTGAGACTAAATATTGAGGATGCAGAAGCCGATGGCGCATTGCATCATCTGGTTTCTACCTTTGACTATGAGAGCAATATGTTGCGCGATGGAATGCTTACAAGGGGAAAAAGGGTAGTTACTTTCTCAAACATACTGTTACACAATGTCTTCCCACTTGCTGACATTCTCTCAACCCTGCTTGAAACCGGACAACGTGAAATGGGAAAACCGGTAGAAATTGAGTTTGCTGTAGATATGAATCAGCCTAAAGGCAGTCCCTCCCTGTTCAATGTGTTGCAAATCAGGCCTATTGTTGATAGCCGTGAAGCTATATCCGCTAATCTGGACGAGATAAGCAGGGATGATATATTAATATTTGCGCGCAAGGCTCTTGGAAATGGGATGACGAATAATATTTCTGATTTTATTTACATTAAACCCGATACCTTCAATCCGGCTCAGAATTCTCATACAGCCAATCGCATCGGTGCTTTAAATGAACAAATGCTTGCTCAACGCAGAGGGTATATCCTGGTTGGACCGGGAAGATGGGGCAGTGCTGACCCCTGGCTGGGTATCCCGGTTAAATGGTCGCAAATTTCAGCAGCCCGTGCCATTGTTGAATCCGGTCTTCGCCATTATCGTATTGATCCAAGTCAGGGGACCCATTTCTTTCAAAATCTCACCTCTTTTGGTGTGGGATACTTTACCATAAATCCATTTCTGAACGATGGCAGCTATGACCTTGATTTTTTAAATCAATTGCCGGCGGTTTATGAAGATGAGGTAATCCGGCACGTGCGTTTTGATAAGGAAGTAGTTGTTTATATAGATGGAAAGAAAAATCTTGGTGTGGTGATGAAGCCTGGAAAGATACCATATTAAACGCTGAGTAAAATATTTGAATTTTTTATGCAGTACCAATCCCGGAACGCTCTCCAGGGGTCTTTTTCTATTAATCCGTAAATCTTTTACAGGTAGTTGTCTGCACTTTAATGTATGCGATGCTGCCGTTTTGGCATATCCCTTGTTTACAGAGATATTGTATTTTTGTTTTTTATCAATTTATAAATGCCGGGTAAATATAAATGGTTGTTGGGGAGTGCGTTACTTCTCATATTACTGGTTGTTACTTTTTTTATCGTTCGCAATCCGCTCCTGCGTCATGTGGTGATCAATCGCTTTAAGCGAATTGAGCAACGCACCGGGGCCGATGTAGTGTGGCAGGATATTAGCTTCAGCGGGTTTAATGGTGTCCAAATTAAAAATTTATGTGTATTGCCCTCCACAGGTGATACCCTGTTCAGTGTTGATGAGTTAAATATCAGCATGAATACCCGATACCTGTTAAGGTTCAAACTTCGGGTAGAGCAATTGACCCTTGATCGACCCCGCATTAAATTGTGGCGACGGGAAGGTGAAAGCAACTATCTGTTTCTTTTTGGCGGAATGAAAGACAGTCTTTCCGGCAATCAGCAATCAGCACCACAGGTCAAAAATTATAGCCGGCTTGTAAAAAGTATTTTTGAACCTCTGTTTCAATACGTTCCTCAAAAAGTAAAAATTATCGATGCCCGGCTTAATGCTGACCTGGATCATTATTTTATTCATGCCGAAATGAGCGATTTGTCCATGAAGGATGCATATTTTAAGTCAACGATTCATCTTATAGACAATGGCATTAACAGGCAATGGAAGATAGAAGGCAGGATACAACCTGACGAACAAAACCTGTATTTTAAAATAGTTTCAGGAGACACTCCACGTGTTGAATTGCCTTATACAGCACATCGCTGGAATTTAACACTGGCTTTCGATTCGTTAAAGGTCAATTGTAATTATGCAGCGGTTTCAACGGGTGAGGTCTCTCTTAGCGGTGAGGCTGCTGCCTGGCAGCAGGTGTTGCATCATCCGGGCATTTCTCCCGATGATGTGGAGCTTAGAAAAGGAGAAACCCATTTTAAACTCAATTTTGGTGATACCTGGGCAGAGGTGGATAGTGCTACGGCCATTACATACAATAAGCAACAATTTCATCTTTTTGCCCGTTACGAGCAGGTGCCGGAAAAAAGATACCGGATTGGCATCAATGAAAAGGACATGAATGCACAGGTATTTTTTAG
>JAQVEI010000389.1 GCA_028697695.1 Lentimicrobiaceae bacterium | reverse complement strand
CACCGAACGTGAAACTCCGCGGTTTCAAGGGCGAACCTAGCCCGGCAGGGGCCGCAGTCGCCGGCGGGCCAGCCACCGATTGACCAGCTCAAACAGGGCACAATCTGCCCGGTATTCCTCCATAGACCATGGTAGCGAACCTTCACAAAACCAAACTGGCTCTTCATAGCTCAACCAGCTAAGCATCTTTTCCATCTCCGCCACCAACATCGCCCACCAGGTTTTCCAATTTAGCTTCGGCAGAAAACCCACCTTGGCCTAGCTCAATTGTTTGATTGCTATCATCCGTTCTGTCTGCGCCATGAAAATTACGCCATCTCCCAATTTAATCTGCATGGCTGTCACTCATGTAGAGTTTTTCTACGCAATACCTGAACAATTCATAACGGCTTCAGCCAAGTTAATAAATAAATTTAATTACAAACAGGTTTATTTAGACAACCCAAAGACAAGCAAATAAATAATATTTTACATAACCAGCAATTATCAGTTATTTACAAAAACTCGAATCAAAATAACAAAAAACAAACTGAAGACCAGTCAGACAGCCCGCTGCGAGGAGATGTCTCTAAGTAGACTAATTGTCATATCCTGTGGCAACGGGGTATGTCCTCTAGTACCCTCCGGGGTATCATAAAAAATAACCTTCAAATCACCTCCGGAATATACACCACGCTCTGCTAACTCGCCTATACCCTTTAAAAAAAAAGAATACTGAGTCCGTATGTGAAAATAATCCCTTCTATTCTGCAAGTAATAAATATTTTTTGGATATTTTCCAATCTCCCAATAGTCAAAAACACAAGGGAGCTTCGCCGGCGATTCATAGGTAGATACAAAGTGCTTTTTCTTATCATCTGAAAAATACGTTTCGAGATTTACCTGAGGAATATCAACAACAAACACCGCTCCGGGGAAATAAGTTGCCATTGTGAGCGCCCAATAGCCTCCCGCTGAGGCACCATAAAAAATCAAATCACTCTCTGACAACTTGCAATCAAAAACAATCTTTTGAACAGCTCTTTTCAGAATATCCCAAGCCCCTTTGGTACACAAATATCCAGCGCCAAATTCTGTAGACTTGTACAAAGACGGATCATTAAATGTAACAAAAGAGCAAGGCAAATCCTTCACCCATTTGACCCGATAAAAGTAGGGAAGATCTCTCCTGCCTTCGATCAACGCATCTTGCCCTGAAAAAATCAACTTACCTCCTTCCCTTAGATATATATAAACATCTAGACAAACATCCTCTTCAATAACCCTAATCCAATAAGGGACGCCGTATTTTAGCCCCCAATCATCATTCATCTTGAACTGTCTCCTAACCCCTCCTCGAAATTGATGAACTGACTTAAAGCGACCGAAATCGAAACTATTATGAAAATCGCCCATCATTTTTTTTACCACATTAACAATAAAACAGAAATATCCACTAAATAGCTTTGTATTCATTGATTATCAACACCAAACCCAACAGCCACCAATGGATTAATTTTTCGATCTTCTGGATTCATCTCACTATCATGATCGCCATGATAAACCAAACTATGTTTTACCTGATACATACCATAACCAGAATTATGAAAGCGCTTTGACAACTGAGCGCCAACACCAGAAGAAAGAAGTGGATTACTTTCCCATCTAGATAACGACACCTCCTCTAGTCTATGCGCAAGTAGCTTTTTATTAAAAATCATTATCATATCAAGCCACTGTGTCTTAATTACAGTATTACCACAGAATTCCATCTCAACACTCTTAAAGTTTGTCCACGACATGGTCCGCGAGTCACGAAGTAGATTTAGCGACACTTTTGCAGGGTCACAAATGGAATTCCACACCCTTATAGATTCAGAAAAGAAACCCACCCCGACTTCCAAATCATCACCCAGATAAAAATAATAATCAGATTTCAGCTCAGACAAACGGTCAAAAATTTTATTTACGAGAGACCAGTAGCGCTGCTTTCCATGATTTGAGAATCGATGAACTTCGACACCACGGATATTTTCAAGACAAAAAATATCCGTGGTAATGGGTTCTCTACTGCCATCATCAAAGACAACCACATAAACATCAAGCCCCTTTGCTGCGACATCTAGTTGTTTAATCAAACGACAAAGACAATCTTTCCGATTAAAGGTTGGAATTGCGACAACAATCTTGGTTGGCAAACTATCGAAATCCAATTGTTGATTTTCATCGGAATAACGATTTTCCACCTCAGCCCGAAGTCTCAAAAAATCATAGTTTCTGGCAAAAACAGAGATCAGCGACTCCGATTTTATTCTATCGGAATTAGATAAAAATCTAACCTGCCGAGCCGCGTAAAAACTTGGATCATTAAACTCAGCAAATACCGGCACTCCTTCTACATTATCAGAATAATCAAAATACCTAACAAGCAAGGAGTAAATGTTATTGCCATAATTATCAAAAAAGTACTCTTCCAGCCTTCTAATCGCCTGATCGTTCCCACCCTCTTTATTAAAAATCTCCCATAAAGAGACCTCCTGATCCAGTGCGGCAGCATTATCGATGCCGCCGCGTTCAAGAGAAATCAAATAGCAAGGCACACCGCATAAGATAGAATGCCACCGAAACCATAAATCATCGGTTGTCGGCGCCATTTTCATAGCCCTATCCTCGTCAAGCACCCCTCGATTAAAGTAGACCGGTCGATAAAGGATGCCATCCTTTCCAGTTGGCAAGTTTTCTAGGCCGAAATAATTTTTCTCTCGGTTTCTTTGCCAATGGGAATAAGGGCAAAGGCGCTCGACGTTAGTATCGACCTTAATGGAGTGCCCCCTAAATGCCACAACCCCTCCAAATTTCGCATGATAAGAAATTAGAGTAGATAACCAAGTACTTGGGTATTTTGTATCATCATCACAAGTAACAATTATATCATTACACTTATGGTCAAAAGATTCACGAAGCACCGGCAATAGCTTTCTATAAGGGCCAGTATTTCGAACAAAACGCACTTGTAAATTACATTTTGGATTCACCTTCTGCAAATCGCGAATCCACGCTGGCGCCTCTTCAAAACCATCATCCATCAAATAAGGCTCATGCGATATGTTTAATCTCACCTGATAATGAAACGGATAGTCCTGCCTAACCAAACACTCGATCGTTTCTCTTAACGCTTCCTCTCTTTTCTTTATGGAAGTAAGAGAAACTATTACCCGGTCACGTATATAATTACTCATTATCGCCTACCATAATAAATTTCTTAACAACCCGACGCTATTTGGCAGGCCGTTATAAAACAATTCGATATTAATCAGCACAGAAAGGTCCAACACCTGCCCGGCATTCTTCATCAGACCACGATAACCAACCTTCACAAAGCCAGACTGGCGCTTCATCATCTGAGCGGATGTATCCAGATCGCACTGTTTGTCCTCATTTTTGATCGAGCGGGACGTTGCATAGCGGCTATTAGGCAGTAGTTTCCCATTAGCCCGTTCATGCTGTTCAGAGAC
>JAQVEI010000388.1 GCA_028697695.1 Lentimicrobiaceae bacterium | reverse complement strand
GTGCGGTTCCCGTTTCTTCCTTACCGATGGGTCACCAATTAAAGGTAGTCCGGCCAGCCGTTCGCTAAAACAATACCGTACCAGTTACGATGGAAATGTGCTTAGGGTGAGTAATTGAATCCTTCAAATTAAATAATAACATACGCCCATAATCATTCAATTCAAAGAATGAGTTGCTCTGAATCACTAAACAGTTCAGCGACTGTTTAAGCAACATACCTGCTTATCAGGCACTGTTCTGCTGCCAGAACAGCTTAAATCCTGCTATACTGATTCTACAATAAATCTTACTGTTTTTTCAGGGGTACTATATATAAAGGTATATTGGTATTTTTCAGTACTTTTTCCGCAACACTACCCATCAATATATTTTCAAACCACCGGCGGCTGTGTGTGCCCAAAACAATAATGTCGGCATGAATGGCTTTGGCTGTTTCCAGTATAACATCTTCGGCCTCGCCTTCTTTTATAATGGCCTGTATGGATGGGTCGCCCAAATGGGCTTTGGTTCGCGACAGGTACTTCTCACCTTCATCCATTAAATCTTTAGTACTCTCAAGCATTAGCGGTACAGCATTGAGCTGATCGTTAAAGCCGGTTATGGGCGACACACCTACGGTGGCATAATACTTAGGTTCAGCCACCACATGCAGCAGGGTAACTTCTGCATCTATGCCCCGGGCCAATGCGTAACCGGCCTCGGCTATGGTTTGAGCGGTAGGATCGTAATCCATGGCTATCAGTACTTTTTTCATAACGATTATTCAATTTAAATGACAAAAACGTTATAAAGTAAAACAATAAGCCCCCCATAAAAGTTTAAAAATATCTTTGGTGAGCAGACCTGCCTTCGACACTTAAGCTTGCAGTCTCCCCTTCTTCCTGCTAATCACTGAATGTTTATCGAAGTGCTCCGGGTACCCGTCTCCCGGGTGGTCACTGAGCGTTTATCGAAGTTTTGCTGTCATCAATAATACTCATATTCATTCCGTATGCGATAATAGGCAGCCGGCCTAAGTGCAGTGGGTTCAGATTTGCTGGTTAGTATATCCAACTGACCTTCGGCATTGAATGAACGTTCAATCCTGTTCAACACCAACCCGGCTTCTGTTACCTCTTCCAGTCTGGTGTTTCGCAACTGCTCATCGTAGGCGAGTAACGTAATGGTTTTACCATAAACATTCTCCTCTTCAATGCTCTCGGGTAAGCCTTTGTCGTTAATTTCGGTACGGCTTCGCATTATCAGGTTGCCTTTTGCATCGTACCGCTTCTCCAGAATAATGTTGCCTGCTTCATCTATCACATTCACTATACGTACCTGACCATTATCGTCGTTACGCAATTCAACGGTTTCTTCCAGTTGGTTTTTGTCGTTGTATAAATAAGTTTTTGAGCGTTCCAATTCATTGTCATCATTAAAAAACTCCTCCCTAACCAACTTATCGTTCTCGTATTTACGGTACATGTGCTCTCCCTCCACACCATCATCATCGAATACCTGGCGGGCAATCAATCGGTCATCTTCGTATGTATAGACTGCTTCATCGGGTTCACCCTCCTGATAGCTGATAACTTCTTTAACAAGCAACCCCTTATCGTTGTATTGATAATCGGTTTCCTCCACCACCATATCATTTACCATCAACACCACTTTTACCGGTTTACCCCGCTTGTATGTAGTAACAATTCTTTCCTCCACGTTGCCCTCCTGATCATAGGTCAATCGTTCTGTCTCATTTCCATCGGTATCCAGCATTATTTCGCTCAGCAGTTGTTCATGAACAGCTACATAACCATTTTGTCCATCCTCAATCAGGTCGGATCGAAACTGCCTTATTTTTCTAACCTTAACATCCATAATCTTATTAAGCTTTTGATTTTATAGTGCAAAGTAAATGAAATTAAATCAGGTCGCAAAAATTATCAAAACGGTAAAACCTGCTTTATCTTTAAAAGCTTACTTCAAACACATCTAATCTAACAATAATGAATTTCAGTTAACTGTCTGAATACCGCATTCAAATGCAAGCCAATACCCGGGAAACCACGATAATAACAAGCTACCGCAAAACAAACATTGGTCATTAAGCCTGTTAAATGGTATTTCTTTATAATTTTGTCACGACAATCATACCCTTTTCACTTATGAAGAAATTATTATTGACCCTTATTTCCGGAGGGCTGTTGTTTTCCGGATGCAATCAACAAACCGACAACACTGCCGCCATGACTTACCCCGAAACCCGAATGACTGATACTATAGATCACTACTTTGGAGAAGCGGTTCCGGATCCTTACCGCTGGCTCGAAGATGATAATTCAGCCGAAACCATGCAGTGGGTGATTGAACAGAACAAAGTAACCGATGCGTGGCTGCAAAAGGTAAGCTACAGGGATAAGATTAAAGATCGTCTCACCAGATTATGGAATTACGAACGTTACGGTGTTCCTTTTCATAAAGGCAGCTACTACTACTTTTTCAGAAACGATGGTATTCAGAACCAAAGTGTACTCTATATTCAGGATTCCCTTAAAGGTGAAGCAAGGGTTTTTCTTGACCCAAACAAGTTATCCGACGATGGCACCACCTCGCTAAGTGAGTACGAGGTTTCGCACGATGGCAAATATTTTGCTTATGCCATTTCCAAAGCCGGTTCCGACTGGAATGAGATTTATGTGATGGAAACTACTACAGGCCAACAACTTGAAGATAAACTGGAGTGGGTGAAGTTTTCGACCATAGCCTGGAGAGGTGAGGGTTTTTATTACAGCCGCTACGATAAACCTACCGGAGGAAGCGAGCTATCCGGAAAAAATCAATATCAAAAAGTTTATTATCATAAAATTGGCGACCCACAATCGGCCGATAAACTGGTGTATGAAAACCGCGATTACCCCTTGCGAAATTATGGTGCACTTACCACCCTGGATGATCAGTTCGTGTTTTTGGTTGAAAACGAAAGCACCAGCGGCAATGCATTGTACGTTAAAGATCTGAAAAATGATTCAAAAGGGTTTATCAGGCTGGCAGAGGGTTTTCGTTACGATTTTACACCGGTGCATAACCTGGGCAATAAATTTATGTTGCTGACCAACAGTGGAGCTGAACGCTATCAACTGGTTCAGGTTGATGCAGCCAATCCTGCACCTGCGAACTGGAAAGTAATCATCCCGGAAACGGAAAATGTACTCACCAGCGTTGAAGTAGCCGGTGGTAAACTTGTGGCACAATACATGGTGGATGCACATTCAGAGATGAAAGTATTTAACATGGATGGAACGTTGCTGCATACCTTAACCATGCCCGGACCGGGTACCCTTGCCGGATTTAACGGCAATCCGGATGAAGACCTTGCGTTTTACTCATTTACTTCATTCCTGGAGCCTTCAACCGTTTATACCTATGATTTAAAAACCAACACTTCAAATGTGTTGTATAAATCTGCCATTGAATTTGATGCATCGCCATATATAGCCGAACAGGTATTTTATACCA
>JAQVEI010000011.1 GCA_028697695.1 Lentimicrobiaceae bacterium | reverse complement strand
TGTGAGAAGCTGATTTTTCGGTTAACCTGAGGTAAGAAATGTGCGGATCTTTCTACCGGACCAGCCAGAAACTTCGGGAAGAAAATCATGTAATTGGCAAAATGCACAAAATTCGGCTCTGCTTTTTCCGCCTTTCGGTTGATGCGGATCAGGTATCCCAGTGCCTGGAAAGTGTAATATGAAATTCCCAGCGGAATAAGAAGATCCATGTGGGTCAACCACGCGTTTTGCCCTGCCCAGCCCAGCACAATATTCAGGTTGTCGAACAAAAAGTTGATGTACTTAAAAAAAGCAAGTATGCCGATATCTATTCCAATAGACAGCCAAAAAATAAAGGTTCGCCTGCTTGTTAATATATTACTATACAACCACTTACCTAAAAAATAATTGAGTACAACAAAAGTTAAGGTAAAAAGCAGTATATTTGGAGAGATAATTCCTATAAATACCATACTGGCTATAAAGAGTATCCATTGCTTCAATGAACTCCCGGCCTGGTAATACATCATTACCGTAACAAAGAAGAAAACAAAAAAATGAAAAGAATTAAATTGCACTATTATAGGAATTTTAAGATATTAACGAATAAACAATACAATGATGAACAAGTTTAAATCTATTCTTATAATTACCAATATATTGGTGATTTCGGCATTATTTTCAACTTCCTGCAAAGATCAGAATAAAGATCCAATGAATAACAATTCAATCAACATCTTGTTTTTGCATCACAGCACAGGAGGCGTAATTTGGAAAGGTGAGCAGGGCGGTCTTAAAAAAGTTACGCGTTATTTCAAAGAAACGGCTGCATTGCCTTCATGGTTTGACACATACAATTCAGAACACGGTACAAGCTATGCGGTTTTCGAGCAAAATTTTCCAAAAGCACAGCCCTACGGCTGGGAAAATTATCCTTACGACTATTATCAGATTTGGGTAGCCAATGCGGGTACCGCGCCTTTTAAGGAAGAGCCCACCCTTGAAATGCTCACCCCCGACTACGATATGATAATTTTCAAGCATTGCTTCCCGGTAGGCAATATTAAGCCTGATACGGGAGAGGGTGATATTTCATCCGAAACAAAAACTCTGGAAAACTACAAATTGCAATATGCGGCTTTGCGCGATAAAATGCGTGAATTCTCAAACACCAAATTTCTATTGTGGACTGCGGCAGCACATGCCGAGGGTAATGCCACTGTCGAAGAGGCAGCCCGAACCCGCGAATTTGTCAATTGGGTTAAACAGGAATGGGATGAACCCGGAGATAATATTTTCATTTGGGACTTTTATGAATTAGAAACCGAAAGCGGTAATTTCCTGTTGCCCGAATATGGCGCAAAAGCCGGCGATTCACACCCTTCTGCCGCCTTTGGACAGCGGGTAGCTCCCCTGCTGGGGAAACGAATAGTGGATGTACTGGAAAATGATGGCAACAATACCAATTTAAAAGGAGAAACAAAATAACCATATCCTTGTTATAACTGAACAACTAAACAGCAAAAAATCATGTCTGATATTACACAAATCAAAGGACAGCTTAAACAATTTATATCTGAGACATCCTTTGTGCCCGTAGAAAAAATAAATGATGACACCCTTATATTTGTTGAAGGCATCTTTGATTCCATGGGTTTCTTATCCCTTATTAATTTTGTTGAAGACCACTTTAAGATAAAGGCTGCCGATTCTGAACTACTGGAAGCCAATTTTGAATCGGTGGAAGCCATAGCCAACTTTATTCAATCCAAACTCAACTAGCAGCTAATTTATGTGCGGTATTGCTGGAATAATGAACTTACCGGCCAACACTACGCCGCCTAAAGAACATGAGCTTACCCAAATGCTGGCTGCCATCCGCTATCGCGGCCCTGATGAAAGCGGCATTTACCTGTCAAACAACGTTGGTCTGGGGAATGTGCGACTGAGCATTCTTGATTTAACTACAGGTCAACAGCCCATCTCTGCCAACGACGGACGGTATTGGATTGTATATAACGGTGAGGTCTTTAACTATATTGAGCTTCGTAAAACACTGCAGGCTGAAGGCATAACGTTTTACACCAATACCGACACCGAAGTAGTACTGCAGGCCTTTATCCGCTGGGGTTCCGGCTGTTTACAGAAATTTAACGGTCAGTTTGCCATTGCCATATGGGACAATCAGGAGCAGGAGTTATTCCTGGCTCGTGACCGGGTGGGCATACGTCCGTTATTTTATACTCAAAGTCAGGGTCAGTTTATCTTTTGTTCCGAGATTAAAGGAATTTTTCAAATTCCTCACGTGCGCAGAGAGATCAATCACAGAGCATTGTCACAGATATTTACATTCTGGACTACCCTCACTCCCTTAACTCCTTTTGAACAGGTCTTTGAAGTTTCACCCGGCCATTACATGAAAATAAAAAATGGCAAGGTTGAATCCAATGCTTACTGGTCGTTACAGTTTCCATTACCCGGTCAATACAACCGCGTTGGGATTGATGAGAGTGTGGAGGAATTGCGTGGATTATTTCGCGAGGCTGTAAAAATCAGGCTAAGGGCCGATGTTGAAGTTGCTGCATATTTAAGCGGAGGGATTGACTCAAGCGTAACTACCGCCTTTATCCATGAGCTGGAACCGGGTGTGCTTAATACCTTTTCCATTGGATTTAAAGACCGGAACTTTGATGAAACTTCCTTTCAGCTCGAGGCCGCCAAATATTTTAATACCCGCCACACAGCTTTTACCTGTTCTTCCGAAGATATAGGCCAGGCATTTTACGATACCATCCGGCACACCGAATTTCCCGTTTTAAGAACCTCACCAACGCCTATGTATCTGCTTTCGAAAAAAGTGAGGGAACAAAACATTAAAGTGGTCATTACCGGCGAGGGAGCCGACGAAATGCTGGCAGGGTACAACATCTTTAAGGAAGATAAAATCCGTCGTTTTTGGGCCAGAAGCCCACAAAGTGACATTCGTCCCCTGCTGTTGAAAAAGTTGTATCCATACCTCCCCATGATGAAGGATGCCAGAATACCCATCTTAAAGATGTTTTTCGGTTATCGCCTTTCGGATGTTGATCACGCCTGCTATTCTCACTTACTGCGTTGGCACAACACCTCCCGGATTCAAAATTATTTTTCAGCTGATGTTCAGCTAAGCCTGAATAATTATGAACCACTGGATGAAGTAAGCCGTCTTTTAGGCGAGAACTTCAGTCAATGGGGCGATTTGGCAAAAGCCCAATACCTGGAATCGACGATCTTTATGTCGGGTTACCTGCTCTCGTCGCAGGGCGACCGCATGGCTATGGCTAATTCCGTTGAGGGCAGATACCCGTTTCTCGATCACCGCATTATGGAATATGCGGCATCACTGCCCGAACGCTTCAAACTCAACAGTCTGAATGAGAAGTTTATTTTAAAAAAGATGATGCAGGGAAAAATTCCCGATTCCATATTAAAACGTCACAAGCAGGCTTACCGTGCGCCCATACACAGCAGCTTTACCGGCACCGCAGCCCCTGAATACGTTAAAGAACTTACGCGGGAAGCTACACTGAACTCCTATGGTTATTTTGATGCAGCTAAAGTACAGAAACTCATCCACAAGCTTAACCTTCCAGGCGATGTTACCGAAGTTGAAAATATGGCATTGGCAGGTATAATTTCGACTCAACTGCTACATCATTTTTTTATTGAAGGCCACAGACAAATGTCGCCGGCTGACAGACCGGCCAACCTGAAAATATTCCGGCAGGAATAAAGCCAACAACGGATTGTTTAACACAACTCAACATCAGGCCGGATATCAGCACAACTGTTTCCATTCTTCTCCTTTTAAAGGGAAATGTGACTGATACAGCTTAAAATAAAGAGACATTATTCGTTTGTAAACTAATCTATTTATCTTTGTATAAAGATTGGTGCTTTGCTTTGCGCTCTTCACTATTAAATTCTGATGGCATGACACTCCGTATCGACTTATTGGGAAACCTGCTCAGCGTAATGGGTTCGTTGGCGCTGTTTTTGCTGGGCATGAAATTAATGAGTGAGGCTTTGCAGCGCATTATGGGCGGCCGGCTGCGGCAATTGTTTACCAATGGGCCAACCACCCGGTTCAACGATGTAGCTTCAGGTGCGTTGGTTACTGCACTTACCCAGTCGTCATCGGCTGTAATTCTGTTAATCATTAGTTTTATCAGCGCCGGTTTGATTCCGCTGATGCAGGGATTATCGGTAATGATAGGTGCCAACATCGGCACGACCATTACCGGATGGATAATTGCCCTTCTGGGTTTCAACAGCCGGTTTCTCACCTATTTGCTTCCGCTGATGGGCATCAGTCTGCCGCTTTTATTTATTCCCGGTTCGCGTTACCGTTCATATGGTGAATTTCTGATTGGGTTTTCCATGCTATTTCTGGGTGTATATTTTCTCACCTGGTCGTTATCAGCAAATGCCCCGCTCAACGATTGGATTATTCAATATACGCATGAAATTTTTACCTGGAGGCAACTGCTTTTATTCACCCTTGCAGGGATAATAATTTCCATTGTACTGCCTTCATCCAACGCAACCCTGGCCCTTATCTTTGTATTGTGTTATAAAGGATATCTTCCGCTTGAGTATTCTGCTGCCCTGGTAGCCGGTCAAAACTTCGGTACTACGGTATGGATAATGCTGGCAGCCTATCATGCCAATGCAGCCTCACGCCGGATAGCAGCCGGCCACTGGTGGTTCAATCTTACCGGACTTATTTTATCCTTGATACTCTTCTACCCTTTACTGTGGGTTTCTTCCGAAACAGCGCTGCTCATAACGCACAGTACTACACTCACTGTGGCCACTTCGCCAATAGCGCTGGCAGCTTTTCATACCCTTTTTAACTTAATCCCTGCAATGGTGATTATACCTGCCATGCCGGCCTTCAGGTGGCTTATTCATCAGTTTATCCCCTATAGGCCGGGCGAAAACAAAACCCTCCAGCTTCGTTACTTCAAATCCAGATTCATCGTAAGCAATGAAGTAAACCTTATACAAGCCGCAGAGGAAATCTATTTATTTGGAAAACATGTGGAACTGATGTTTTCATTGATACCCAAATATCTCACGGAAAAGCACAAGGATAAATTTGAAAAAATTCAAAAAAGGCTCTTCCGGCTTGAAGACAGAGCAGATGAGCGTGAGCGGCTGATCGAAAATTTCATTACGCATATTGCCGAAAACAGCTTAACAGAGGCCAACGCCAGACGCATTCGTTCTATGCTGAAAATCATCAACAATTTGGAAAGTATTGCAGACCAATGCATGCAAATGGAGCGTACTATTCGCCGGAAAAACGAGGCCAATGCCTGGTTCACACCCGAAATGCGTGAAAATGTCTTCAGTATGTTCAACATTGTTCAACATGCCCTTGAGGTGATGAACAATAATTTATCAAACGAATATCGGCCGGGCATTCTACTTGAGGCCACCCAACTTGAACTGCAGATCAATGAAATGCGCAATCGTATGCTTGATGAAAATATGAAGCGTTTCAATCAGGGCGATTTTGCATACAGCCATCTTAAATTTTTCAGCGACCTGATGAATGAATGTGAGAAACTGGCCGACCATGTTATAAATGTAAATCAGGCTATCGCCAGTAATATTCGTAAATAAAGAGTTATTTAACATTAACTTAACATTGAATCATTGGTGGGTTACTTTTACTTTTTAAATTTGCAATCAAATAATCCCCTGATAAAGGATGTTTAACATATATCTGATTTTCATCATTTTTCTGTTTATCCTTGCATTTTCCGACCTTATCATCGGAGTGTCCAATGATGCGGTAAATTTCCTGAACTCAGCCATAGGATCTAAAATAGCCAGCTTTCGCACCATACTTATTGTTGCCAGCCTGGGGATCATTATAGGGGCAACTTTCTCGAGTGGTTTGATGGAGATAGCCCGTAAAGGGTTGTTTTTCCCGGGCCAGTTTACCTTTTCGGAAGTACTCGTTATTTTCCTGGCAGTCATGATTTCCGATGTAATTATGCTTGATTTGTATAATACATTAGGTATGCCAACTTCCACTACTGTTTCTATTGTATTCAATCTGTTGGGTGCCTCTATGGCAATAGCTCTTATCAAAATTTCGGGTTCAGCCGAAACACTTCAGGATTTGGGCATGTACATTAACTCGGGAAAAGCCCTGGCTATTATTACCGGTATTCTTGTTTCCGTAGCCATAGCGTTTACCATAGGGTCACTGGTTCAATATATTACGCGCTTAATATTTACCTTTAACATTCGCCATAATTTAAAATATTATGGTTCCCTGTGGGGCGGCATAGCCATTACAGGAATCGTTTATTTTATGGTAATCAAGGGAGCCAAAGGCGCATCGTTCATAACCAATGAAACCCTTGACTTTATTGATCAACACACCTTTACCATATTGCTGGGCAGTTTAGTTGCCTGGACCGTGTTGCTGCAGGTGCTCAGCATGTTGTTTAAGCTGAACATCTTAAAATTCATAGTACTCACCGGTACTTTCGCTTTGGCGATGGCATTCGCGGGCAACGATTTGGTTAACTTTATCGGAGTTCCGCTGGCCGGACTCAAAGCTTATCAGCTTTTTAATGCAGCCCCCGGTGCCGATCCCAAAACATTCTTAATGTCGGGGCTTGCAGATGACGTTACCACCCAAACCTGGATACTTTTACTGTCGGGGCTGGTAATGACTTTTGCCCTGTGGACTTCCAAGAAAGCCCGCTCGGTATTGGAAACCTCTGTTGATTTGAGCCGTCAGGGCGAGGGCAATGAACGCTTCAACTCGTCCATCATGTCGCGCAACCTGGTAAGAGGAGCCCGCAACATCTCATCGGCCATAACCGGAATAATTCCCATTAGAATTAACGACTGGATTGAGGGCCGGTTTGCTCCACCTGACAAAATAACAAAGAAAGAGATGCCCCAGGGGGCTGCATTCGATGCCCTTCGTGCCAGCGTTAATCTGGTGGTTGCCAGCATGCTTATTGCCTTGGGTACCTCATTAAAGTTGCCCCTGTCCACAACTTACGTTACCTTTATGGTAGCTATGGGTTCTTCACTGGCCGACCGCGCGTGGGGGCGTGAGAGTGCTGTATACCGCGTTACCGGCGTGCTTTCTGTTATCGGCGGGTGGTTTTTTACTGCCCTGGCAGCTTTTTCTGCCTCATTTATCGGTGCATTTATTTTATATCATGGCGGTATAATTGCGGCGGTGGTCATGCTGTCCTTTGCTGCCGGATTGATATACAGGACTCATCGCATCCACGTACGCCGCACCGCCATTAAGGCCAAAGAAGAACAACAAACCATTAAAATTAACGAAGAACTCAATACCGAGGGTATTATTGCCCGGATCTCCGCCTCTATTCAGGATGTATTGCAGCAAACCAAATCCATCTTTAATCAGACCGTAAGCGGACTGGTGGATGAAGACCGCAAAGTATTAAAAAATGCACGCAACGAATCGGATCAACTCAATGTATTGACCAAAAGGCTGAAAAACCAAATAAATCTTACCCTTAGTCATCTGCGTGAAGATTCCATAGAGTCAGGGCATTATTATGTACAGGCCATTGATTATCTGCGCGAAATAAATCATTGTATATCCTATATTATCATCCCCAGCCACGAACATGTTGAAAACAACCACCGTCCACTGGTGCCCGTTCAGATTGAGGAGATATCAAGGCTCAATGGGGAAATAACATTTTTACTTGAGGAAGCCATTGATATGCTAAAGAGAAAGGATTACGATGATTTCGACCGCATTCTATCACGACATCAAAATGTGATGCGGGTAGTGGAAGATACGCGTAAAAAGCAGGTAAAAAGAATAAAAAGCAATGAAACAGGTACACGAAATTCAATACTGTATCTCAATATCCTTGCAGAAATCAAGAACCTCTCCCTCTTTACCGTTAATTTGCTTAAATCCACCCGTGAACTTTTCCAGTCCGGAAACAACGATCATCTTATGTGAAATTCGGTTTCGAAAAATAAACAAACCGGCCCATAAACCAGACTGCTTTTACCAAAAACGACCTGCCAACACCACTGCAACATTTTTTTGTGTTACTGCCAGAATTTTTTAGTACTTTTAAACTTTAAAACTTCCGTGTATGAAAAGTTCAGTGATTCTTTCAATAATTGGTACGGTATTAATTATCATTCTTGCTATTCAGAATTCAGAGGCCGTTTCACTCCGGCTTTTTTTCTGGGACATTGAGATGTCATTGTCGCTGATGCTGCTGGTTGTTTTCCTGCTGGGCGGCCTAAGCGGCTACATTCTGAACTTTTCCATGAGGTTAAAACGTCAACGTGGCAACAGGAATATCTGAACCTGCACAAACCAGCCTTTCAGCTTCTGTTTATTGACGAGCTAAAGCTGTAACAGCATCACATCCGGCCTTAAACAAAGGTGCAGGGGTTTTCGTCTGCTTCATGCGCAGGTTTAGTTTTGAATGGCTACAGAACAGTGGAAACAATCCGGCTATTTCAAACATTACATCATCCACTTCATCGAAACCCGAAGCATTAAACTCAGACAGCAGCATATTAAGCTGTTGCCAGGAAGGAATTTGAGGCAGTTCTACTCCGGTTTTTTCGGTATTTTGAAGCACCTTTTGCGTATTGGTATAAGTCCCTCCGTTCTCCCAGGGCCAGGATGCCGGCAAAATCAAATGAGCCAGGGAGGCGGTGGGTGTTAACATATAGTCCTGAACTACAACAAATTCAGCATTTTTTATAGCCCCTGAAAATTTTTCCGGCTCATAGGCACAGCCAACGGGGTCTTCACCAAAAATAAAGAGCATTTTGTATTTGCCCTTTTCCAGACTTTCCATGGTAATCCCTTCGCCATCCGGCAATTCACCCATACCCCAGGCCTGGGAAAACCGCCTGCGAACCTCCGGGTTGTGCCAGTTGTCGGTTCCGGGGCTAAATGAAGCCATTACACCCATATCGTACAATCCGTGTGCATTATTTTTTTCCTTCAGCAACATAAGTCCGCTGCCTGTCTTTCCATGCTTGCCACTTAAACAGGCGAGGTTAAACAATTCGTCGCAAGTACGGGCTGCACTGTTGTTTTCCGAAAAAACCAATACTGCAGCCTTTTCCTGCACAAAAGAAGTTGAAAATTCAGCAACCTCTTCCCTGCTCACTCCGGCCATCTGTATCAATTCATCATAGGATTCAGCAAGCAAAGCTGTGCGGTATGCTTCAAAATTACCAATAAGTGGCCCCAAAAATTGATGATCTTCAAGCTGATTGCGGAGTATAAAATAATTTACGGCCTTTACGAAGTGATATACAGAAGCAACTTTCAGATTATCCCTGTCAAAGGAGCCACCCATTTCGTCCTTTTCACATATCGTAGTAACCCGGCATTTCCGGCTTTGCTGCTGCCTGACAATAAAATCAGCCAGTACCGGATGGGTATGGGCAACATCGGTATCCATCAGATAAATGTGAGTGGTTAATTCAAGTTCGCCAAAAGGCAGGTTGGCTTTTGTAAGCTTCTCATAGGCTTTTTCACGTTCCAGATAATGAAAACTCCCCACATTGTTGGTTTTTGCACCTCCCCGGCCCAGTTTTTGAATACGATATTGTTCTTCATTACTCAGGCGCGCACCGGCAAAAAAAGCAACAACCTCCGGGTTTGCTCTTTTTATTTTGCCGGCCATCAGCTCTATAGCATCAGGCCAGCCAATGGGCTGAAAATTACCATCTTTTCGCAGTAATGGTTCGGTGATGCGGGGTAGTTTATTCATGTTTTGCACTGCCTTAACAGGATAAGAACAATATTCACCTTCAGGATTAATAAGACCCTCCACTCCCTTTATGCTCAATATTTTCCTTTGATTTATTTCTACTTCAAGGGTGCATCCGATTGAACATATGTTACATATGGTTTTAAGCTTTTGGGATTGGGTTTCCATCTGTACGAATTTTATCATCTAATATACTGCAAAAGTACTTTTTTAATGAGTAGGGGTGCAAAAATTCAAAAATCAGCCGGAAGCAAAAGCAGGCATTTGCGTTTAGGGTTAAGGCCTACAGTACCTCAAAAGTAACTTAATATCAGGAATCACTGCGTATTGATACCACTTTTTACTGCAGGGTACCCTTCAGTTTAATCTTTGCGACAAACCCCGGCTTTGGGTTTTAGCCGGGATACGCATGCCGGGTATTTGAAAGGGATGAAAAAAAGGTTGTTGAGCAACCTAAGTTACATCAACAACCTTTGGTGTAAATTCACAATAGGTTAATTGATAACGACCAGTTTACGGGGAGCCGATTTCTGGCCGTCTTTGCTGAGGAAATAGAAGTAGGTACCGGGCAAAAAGTTACTCACTTCAACCCTTATGAGGGCGGAGTTTCCAACACCTTGTTCTGCTACTTTGCGTCCATTGATGTCATATATCTCCAGTAAGCTTCCCTGTCCGCCGGCGGAAACATTAATCCAGGTATATTCCTTTGCCGGGTTAGGATAATTCTGACCGGTTATCAAGGCGCTGACCGCCTCATCAAAAGATGTTCCGACCAGCTCACCCACAAGCCAGTCATGGCTGAGTTCCACTATAAGGTTGGTTACTTCTGTATTGGCAATCATCTCCAGCCCTATACCGAAGTATATGCTCCGGAAGTTCTCAGCCTCATACCTGACGGCTGCTTTTTTTGACTCTGCAGGGTAATGGAAAATCGCATGAGCACCCGGCCCCGGATTTATTACATCAGGATAGAGATAGCCTCCGAAAACATCAACAATTGCCGACTGGGGAACCTGGCCAAAGACAGGATCATCACTTTCCGCGATCAACTTATTGTTGGCGGAGTTGCCGTCGTTCACAAAAATGGCTTTCAGGTAATTGGTATAGAAATCACGTGTTATGGGGGTGCCGTTCGAATTGGCATCACCACTCATGATATCCCATCCAATATCCTGACCTCCAATAAATATGTTGTGTCCGGCATCCATGAAGGCCATTACAGCAATAGCCTGGTCGTCGGTAAGCGCCGGGAAAGTCCATGAAATGTTAAGCCACATATTTTGCACATCGTTCCATACTTCAGCATCAATAATATCCACCATTACATTCGCATTAGTCATGGCAAAGGTATTTATACCGGCAGCGGCCAATGCACCGGCATAAACATATGCAAACTGGGCTGCTTCAGGCCCACCGCTGGCATTAACCACCAGATCGGTCACCCCGGACATTACCCTGACAGCAACCGTTTTTTCCGGTGCTGCAGGGAAACCAATGGATTTCATGTGCAGGGTATAGGTAGCAAATCCGGCGGATTGTCCGGGTTGAATGTTCACCGTGATGGGTAATGCACTGTTTTTGTTCAGACTAATGGTGGTATTTGATGTATAGTCCAGCCCATCTATTGTAAATGAACTTTCCCAATCAGCAGGTGCATCCGTAGATTCAATATAGAACTCCATGACCTGCCCATCGTCCAGATTGCTGATTGCATCCAATTCAAAAACAGTGGTTGAATCGGGGGAACCAGATTTAATACCACCATCCTGAAGTGCAAGTTTCCCTATACAAAGATTGGTTCCACCCATGGCTGCGACAGCGTGTCCGGTATATATTTCCTGATGACTTTCAGTAACAAAAGCAAGCACTTCCATGTGCTCCACCACTGCCGGAATATTGTTATAGCTTTCCGGAACTACATAGGTATAAGTTCTGTTTACAAGTGAGCCCTGGGTGGTGGTGGTCACTTCATCACCCCATTGTCCGGTTATCAAATGGCGCAACATATGCATGTGACGATAATTGTTGCCTGCTCCACCACCCGATTGAGGCCCGTAAATACTATCCTGAATAAGAGCCAGGTTGATGAAGTTGGATGAAGCGGGAGCATCTGAAGTGTAATAAAGTTCAACTTCGATGGTTAAAGTGCGGGTAGAGGGTTCATAGTTTGAAATGACCCCCAGGTTAACAGGTGAAATTTCCTGCATGATGGCGTGTGCCGAAGATGACCATGAGCCACGGCCCATAGCAGTGTTGTTTCCGCTAAAAACATGCCGGTTAACAGTACCCATGGGATAACCGGTAAGGCCTGACTGGGCGGCAAGAGCATCACCAAACGGAGTGCGATAATCCGGCGCATTGCCGGAAGGCACAGCAAAACTGCCCTGATGAATGGCAATGGTAAAGGCTCTGCCCGGGTTCTCATTGAGTATAGAAGCAGCAATGGCATGACCATCAGGACAATTGGGGCAATACATCCCGGTAAACTCCTCAAGAATGGCATTCTTTGGCAATGGGTCGGTACACACTATATTTTGTGACAACAAGTTAGCGTGTAAAACGAGCAATGCCATGATTGTGGTAAAAAAGAACTTCATAAAGCTGTTGATGGGTTAAGTTAATTTAAAAATGCAAATATGTGGATAAATAATTAAACTCACATTTATTTCCAATCAAAATACTGACTTTTTATCTATTCAATGATTCAGAAGCGCTTTATGCAGCATGGCCAGCGCAGCAATGGCGGTGCGGCGAATGTTCCGCTCACGCTGGTCTCCGAAAACAAATTTCTTTGTTTGAGTTGCCCCGGGTGTTGTCACGCAAATCCATATGGTGCCAACAGGCTTATCGGGGCTGCCTCCACCCGGCCCAGCGATGCCCGACACGGAGATGATACAATCGGTATTTAGTATCTTTTTTGCACCCACAGCCATTTCGTTAACCACTTCACTGCTCACTTCCCCATATTTGTTTAATGATTGGGCAGATACGTTTAGAAGTTGCTCTTTCACTTCATTGGCATAGGAGACAATTGAACCCTTAAAATAATCGGAACTGCCAGCAACACTGGTAATTAAATGGGCGATATAGCCTCCTGTACAGCTTTCGGCTGTGCCCAGTGTTAAATTTCGTTCACGCAACAGCCTGCCACACAATTCCTCCAGGGTATCGGTACCTTCGCCAAAAACATGTTCCGGTATCAATTTATACAGGGCATCAATCTGTTCATCAAGTTGCTGCTGCACTGTATTTTTATCTTTACCACGGCCCGATAGTCTCAAACGGACTATTCCGGGCTGAGGCAGATAAGCCAACCTGATGTTGGCAGGCAATGCATCCTCCCATTTGCTGATTCTATCGGCTAAAAAAGATTCTCCTACACCCTGGGTAAGTACCGTACGATGCAGCACCACCTTATTGTTAATTGCCGCCAAACGTGCAAGCACATAATCCTGCATCAACCCCTTCATCTCGAAAGGAACCCCGGGCATGCTTACATAAATTCTGCCCTCTTTTTCAAACCACATCCCCGAAGCTGTACCCTGCGCATTGATAAGCGGCTCACAAGCTTCGGGAAGTTCAGCCTGCGCCAGGTTAACCGGCGTTAAAGCATAACCTCTTGAAACAAAGATCCTTTCTATATTCTTAAGTGCAGCTTCATTCATAACCAGCCTGGTGTCGAAGTATTCACACAGGGTTTGCTTGGTAATATCGTCACGCGTAGGACCCAAACCACCTGTAATGATTATAACATCGGCATGTGATGCAGCCTGTTTCAAGGTATCCAGAATCTGTTCACGGTCATCGGAAATGCTGGTAATCTGCACTACACTTACACCAACAATATTGAGTTGTTCAGCAATCCATGCAGAATTGGTATCTACAATCTGACCTATAAGTATCTCTTCACCAATGGTGACAATTTCAGCTAACATAGTCTATGATTTAACTGCAGGCATTTACCGCAGGCGGCAAAATTAATTAAAATAACTCCCCTGCCCGCTTTAATCAAGGTTCATTTGCGATTCTCCTGCTTGTCAGATATGGAGACCTCAACAGCCGGAATTACATTTATCAATTTTCACACCCCGCTGAAAAACATACTAAGATGTTATAACTGCAAATTTGAGCTTATTAAGTGAATTGAAATCAAGACCCGCCCTCTGAAAAAACTTTCGGATGTTATCTGATGCAATGCTGAAGACAAACAATATCGCTTACCAGACCAATTTAACGGTTGCTCCCTGCCCATCGTTGTTTTCCAACCTCACCAGGTAAAATCCGGGAGAAAAGTTAAGCATGGGAAGATTAAGTTCATTTTCACCCGGAGAGAGTGCAACAGATTCCTCATACAACACTATGCCCGTAATTCCATAGAGCCTCAACCGATATTGTTGAGCATGTTTCACCGAAACACGCAAAACCGGGTAGCTATCCGGTATATATATCAGGCTGACCGATCCCTGCCAGGTCGCATCAGTCAATGCATTGGTAGAGGCGCTACCCACTTTCAGTTTCATCATTACAGGCAGATGGTCTGAATTGTTGCCCAGAGCGTTTAACACATTGGCGGGCACGGAGGTGTTGGTTGGCGGATCGGTAATTGAAATATTGTAATGACGCCCATCCTGCCCGACAGCTTTATATGAATCCTGAATATACTTAACCTTTTGGCTTCCATCAATAATGCTGGAAGAAGCAAGGATAAAATCAAAGCGATCGTCCATTCCGCCCCCCGACTGGCATCCATTTCCCCGCTCCGATACCGATTGGGTATGCCAATAACGAAAATCGTAATTATTGTTCCAGTCGCCCGGCTTGTTCACAGGGTCTATAAAACGAAAAGGAGCATTTGCCGGCAATGGATTGATAAGGTTTTGATAGGCTGTTTCAGTGGAAGTATATACATTAAAGTCGCCCATGATTAAAAAATTCCCCGGTTGGGCATTGTTCCGCAGCCAGTCCATCACATTCCGCGTCATGGTGGTGCGACCTGCTGCATTGCTGCCACCACTTCCTGCTTTCAGATGTGCTACTATGCAATGAATAAACGTAGTATCCCCTCTGGCAAGATCTGCATTTTTAGCATACAATGTATAAAGATTAATATCGCGAATATAGTATTGAATCACCTTCTGGCTGTGTAGTTCTAATTTGCGCGAATCATAATAAAGCTGATTGACAATATATGAATTGGCCACATTGGTCCAATCCGCCCGTTTATAATACGTACGACCACTTGAATTCAGCACTTCGGTTAACAGGCGATCATGGTAATATTCATATTCGCTTAGCTCATTTACCGTAAAAATATCTGGCCTGGTGTAATTAATTATCGCCCTCAGGTAAACATCCTTTTGCTCGTGAGAATTGTTGCCGGGTGTACAATAAGAGGTATAATTTCCATAATTCAACAAGTTATACTGCAACAAGGTAAGTGTA
>JAQVEI010000387.1 GCA_028697695.1 Lentimicrobiaceae bacterium | reverse complement strand
GAGAAACAACCGGGCTGTGACAATACCTGGTTGGTTTGATAATTATCGCGAAGACTGGCCCAGGCCGACCATTGCTTCCCGATATAGGCCTGCATAGATAAGCCTCCGTAGGTATGCCGGACTTCTCCTCTGCTGTTTGAAATGAAGTTTAAACCATACACCGGCTCCAGCTTAATCCTGAACAATGAGTCCTGATAAGATAATACCGGTGGCAATACTGAAATACTTGTCTTTTTCGCTGGTTTAACCAGATTGAAGATACCGCGGTGAGGAGTGTTCATTTCAAGAAAATAGTCATTGAGCATGCGTTTTATTTCCTGCCGCTGGACGCCGGAGAGCGCATCCGATTGTAAAGCAGCGGCAAGTTTGCTGGCAATGCTGTCGCGGCTGTATGGCTTCATGGCCGAGTGCAATTCTATAACACCCTGGGTGGCCAGTTCGTCAAGAAGCAGGTATATATTCTCGTTTGATGGATGCTCCGGCAGGTTTTGAGCCTTAACCGGGTAGATTAATATCAATGTGAAGCAAAGTGCGAAATACAAATATTTTATCATACTTTGAAAATCTTATTTATTGGAGAAACAATATTACAGTTTTTTTTGACAGATGAGGAGATTCATCCGCTGCATTTGCACATATGTTAGCTACTGCTTGATAAGTACCCGGCTGACCAGACTGTTGATTATTTAAAATTGAGCGTACCGATATTGCGGAAACGTGCACATGTAGGCTGGCAGTCTGTTATTCCGGAGGCCAAAACTTCCAATCATGCCGATAATGAAAGGCCGGATTACCAGACACATCAATTTCCAGGATTGAACTTACCACCTCCAAATCAAGCATAAGCTTCTCCGCTACCCCGTTGAACTGCTTTTACTTAACTATTTCATCTATTTAGATTCATTCTATATTAATCCTAAAATTTGGAAAACAGTAAAATTTAGCAGCACATAATGGATTAATTGCTATGTTTAAGGGATTTTTCATGCTTTACAGTGAGTTATAATAAACCATGGGATGCAAGGAGATATATACGCAAATGCTCATATGCCTCAGAAAACATTCTGAGATAGAATGGAGCAATTATGCTGTTAAAATAAGGGGGGGGGTACAAGCCTTCATATCAGAAAGTTGCAAATCCATCGATAGTTATTTGGTCTTCGGACCCAAAAGTTTATTTGTTTTATTTTACAGGTTATATGCAAATGTTCCCTCCTTAGATGATCCATGGTATAAATAGGTACATATTTATTTACAATTAAAAAGATTCCACAATGAAAACACATAAACCCTTTCTAACATTAATATTCCTGCTTTTTGGTTATTTCAATTACGCCCAAACCTTACATCAGGTAGGTGACCTGAATTTACTTGAAAGTAATGGACAATTTTACAGAATCAATGGTGATGATACAACCAAATTATTGCCATGAAAAACACAATACTCACAATACTTCTTTTTCTTTACACTGTTTTTATTTCTGCCCAGGACTATAATATTGTCTGGTAACAGTGTTTGGGGGACATAAATATCCCCAACCATTATCATTCAGTAACCAAGCTATCTGATGGTTTTTTTCTAACCCTGGGAATAAATTCAGGCGAAGGGGTAACAAATTACCACGGTAGTGCAGATATTTGGGTAATCCGAACAGATTCGCTGCACAATATATTGTGGGAAAAATGTTATGGAGGCTCAGATACCGACAATCCCCGAAAAATTATACCCATTACCGATACTACCTTTTATATTTTTGGTTCCACCTATTCTGTTGATGGTGATGTGCATTCCGATAGTTATGGCTATAACTCTGTGTGGGTAGTAAAAATAAACGGGCAGGGCGATATATTGTGGGAGAATACTTATGGCTCCCCTCTCTACGATGAAATGAATGATCTGGTTGTAACTCCTGACGGAGGCTTTGTCTTTATCGATCGAATCTTTAGCGTTGGTGAAGATGTAAGTCATTATTTTGGTTTAAATGATGTGTGGATGTGCAAGTGCGACCCTGAAGGCAATATAGAATGGGAGAAAACACTGGGCAATGAAGGAATGGACAATGGAGTATCCCTTTTAATCAATCGCCGGGGCAATATTGTGATGGTAGGCGCGGTGCAATGGCACGGGGGCATGGTTACCTGCCATCCGCAGGGTGAGCTCGGTAATGTGTGGTTGGTGGAGCTTGATATTCAGGGAAATATTTTGTGGCAGGAATGTTATGGTGGTAGTGCTTATGAAGCAGGAATTAAAATCGCAGAGTTGGATAATGGTTATATTTTTGCTGCTGCTTCGCATTCTAATGATGGGGATGTTTCCGGCCACCACGGGTCTATTGGTGAAGGTTCACGCCCGGATATATGGGTGGTAAAAATCGATAGTCTGGGTGAAATCATTTGGCAAAATTGTCTAGGGGGAACGCAATATGATGCCCCAATTAAACTATTCTCAACCAGCACAGGAGAAATTTTAGTTTTTGGTTATACTATATCCAACGATGGGGATGTTTCGGGCAACAATTCTAATCCGGGAAATGTAGATGGATGGCTTGCAAAGCTCGATGCCAACGGCGTGCTGCTGGGTCAACAATGTTTTGGTGGAAGGGGGAATGAATATTTAAACCACCATTCCGTAGCAAAAATCAAGGATTACAGGTATTTAATTTCCAGAAATACCAGTCATGGCAGTGGCGATGTGTTATGCACACTACCTGATACTTATGATACCGATGCCTGGTTTTTTGAGATAAAGGACTGCAGTTATTATGCCCCTGCCATTCCTGCACTGCCCGAGGGCCCTGCCAATATATGCACCGCAACAACACAGCAAAGCACATACACCATACCGTCGGCCGCAAACTCACACGGGTATGTATGGGAGTTAAAGCCTGCAACTGCGGGCACACTCAGCCAAAGCAACAACCAGGCTACCATAAGCTGGGATAGCACCTTTAAAGGTACAGCAAACTTAAGCATATTTAATTTTAACGATTGTGGCAGCAGCGCATGGAGCGATACACTGAACATACATGTGGAAACCTGCGTGGGTATAAACAACCCTGCAGAAATCACCGCTAGGGTTTATCCCAATCCGGCAAACGAATATGTTGTCTTCGAACTGAAAAAACCATTACCTTCGGGTAGAATAACCATTAGTGATATAACAGGAAGGCAAATTGCAAATATACCGGTTGCCAGTGAAAGGATGATTTGGCAAACTGGCAGAATCCCAGCGGGAGTTTACCTTTATCGAATTGAAGGAGCAACTGCTGTAGCTTCAGGCAAACTGGTGATATTGATTGAATAAATAAATATTAGCAGCACGGGCTGTACATTGAATTTTAGCAAATTGAGTAAGAACCTTAAAAACAAATACATTATGAAACATCCATGACGGTCTTCGACACTCAAGAGCATGAAAAGGGAAGAGTTTTTTAATTTTGCATTGAGCAAAATTAAAAAACTATGGAAACAGCACAAGTCCAATTTGAACAGGTAGTATC
>JAQVEI010000386.1 GCA_028697695.1 Lentimicrobiaceae bacterium | reverse complement strand
ATTTATTATTTAAATCTTCCTGATCGTTTCTTATTTTATTTAATAACTCAGGGGCAATTGGAGGGACAAAAGGCAAGCTATGATAATAGGTTAAAGAATCACACAAAATACTTTTATTACGTGAACATAAAAAATATTTTCCGGTTTCAAATCGAGTGCTAAATTCATTTATTTCATATTTGATTCCCTTTTTGTTTGGGTATATAGCTGCTAATAAAACACTATCACCAATTTTTCCGCTTAAGGCAATAAGGTCACAATTATTTCCACTTTCCGTTGCTCTCAAAGAACCAGTGGCAGGGAATTTCTAACATTAGCTCTCACTTTCATTGTAGTTGGTAATATTCAAATGAATATGGTAGATTTTCAAAAATTTTTGATACCTCTTTAAAAAAAGATTCAGCTTCTTTATTTGGTGCATATTTTGTTGCCACACTTATAACTATTTGTTCTTCTTTAATATCTGGATACTGTTCATATATTTGACCAGACTCAATAAAGTCTATATAGGAGTTGATCTTATTCTGAAGTAAAACAAGATGTTTATTATTCCATTTTAAATGATCTGAAATTGTTAGAACAATTCGATTTTCTGTATCGACACTTATAGTGTCTATGACGTGAATATTTTCTACTGACATTATCTATTATTTTGGTCTCACTACATCTACTTTCGTTGGAGGTATTTTTGTTCCCCCAGGATATCCTGGTTTCCCTTTCCCTACAACAGTACCACCATTATTTTTAATAGCTGGATAACCCGCTTTTTGATTTTTGGTTAATGGAGCTGTTTTCGAAGACTTTGCTTCAGTTAATTTAATTTTACCATTCTTAGTACTCACTGCATCCACCTTGACATTTTTAGTACCTGGGTTATTAGGCTTAATGGTTACTTGTTTTTGTACATTTTTATGTCCTGTTTTTTCAAGATTCTTTACGACTTGTTTTTCAAATTTAGCACCTTTGCTTACATTTTTACTAAGTTGTTCAGCCTTAGTGATTTTTTGAGTTAAATTAGCTACTTTACTAACCTTACTAACTAGACCAGCACCTGTTGCCCCTGACAATGCTGATGTTACAATTGATTTACCATCAACATCTACCATTGATTGTCCTAAACTCTTTCCTTCTATAAGATTTCCAGCGACTTGTAAACCATAATCTGTTGCAGCTCCCAATAAGGCCCCTATACAGGATGGGCATCTCCCATCAGGATCATCGTACGAACTGGGGTTATTATAACCATAACCGTACGGATTTAAGTTACATGGATTGTAAACACCGCCGCCTACTTTCATTTTCTCAGTAAATGCAATGGACATATCAATCTCATCATCTTCCTCATCTATCTGGTCAAAATCTATGGTAGTCTTTAAGTCATTTAATAACGGGTCTGGCGTAGCCCATCTTCCTAAGTCAGGCATATAATTTCTCCACCCGTAATCATAGAAGTTCAACCCCAGTTCGTCCTGGAATTCTTTCCCGTTGTACTTATACTTAAACGGATTATTCACCACCGGCGCAATGATAACCCCCTGAATAGGGTTGCTGACAAAGCCGAAATTAACATATTCCTGATGTTTTAAGCCAAAAGGATAATAATGACTTTCATCCAAGATCTTCAGATTCCCTGTTTGCGGGTCTTTGGTGTAAGACACACGCACATTTCCCAAATGGTCTGTGTAATTAAAGACATAATTAAAAGCGTAGTTAGGATTATTTCCCAACGAAAGATTAGTTGCTTTTACATAACCCTCAGTGGTAGGGAAGAACTCCAACACCTGCTCGTTGTACTGGAATCCGTCTAAGTAATCCGTAATCGTTATGTTCGTACCATCGGTCACTTTCTTTCTCACTTTTACGCCTGCGGCATTGTAAAGATATTCAATTTTTTTGGTACCGCTCCAGATGATCTCAACAGGCAGGTTCAGGTGGTTGTATGAGATGGAGGTGATTCCTTTGTTTTTGTCCATGGTCATACTGCCGTTGGCGTCATACGCATAGTCGTCGCCCGTGGTGTTCCCGTCGTCAAAGCCTTTGGGGCTGCCGGAGTTGTCGCTTACCTCTTTCAAGCGGTTGGAATCGGTAAAGTAAGTGTAGTCCAGCTCATCGGTAAGCTGCGCGCTGCCCGGGGTATCGTTGCCCGAGTAGCGTTGCAGGCCGGTGATGTTGCCGTTCAGGTCATAAGCCAAGTATTCGTCAAAGGTCTGCGGCAGTGGGGTTACCGTATTGGGTTTCCGGTAATAAGCATTTTTCAGCCGGTTCAGCTCGTCATAGCTGTAGCCGTAACCCCTGAGCGTATTGTCCGAAGCGGAACGCCAGTAGGTCTCGGCAATATTGCCGTTGAAGAGCGGCTGCACATCCAGGCCTGCGGTTTGGAAATCGCCCGCAACCGGATTGTTGTAATTGATTTTGAAAGCGAACAAATCCACAGGCTGCCCGGTTTTCTGAAGCTGATTGATATCATTGATATCGGTCAGCCAGCCGCGGATGTTGTATTGGTAATCCGCTTCCTGCCAGCGGTCGCTTCCGTTCTGGGTGCCGCCCGTTTTTTTGGTTTTCAGTTGCCCCAACTTGTCGTATTCATTCAGTGAAATAAGATTCTCGGTGGAGGAATTGTTGATGGACTGGGTGTGCTTGAGGAGGCGTTCCGTATTGTCATAGGCAAAGCTGACCTTTATTTCAACCTGATAAGCATTCGCGTCCCTCTTGTGAACCGTCTTTGTATATTCGGGTGCACCCCTGAAGTTCAGCTTGCTTTTTACAATGCTGTGTCCGCCCAGATGATTGAGCTTGTGGGTATAGACTGGACGGGATTTGTGGTCATAAAAGGTATAATTCTTCTCCCAGCCTTCATTGGGCAGTACCCTGATATAAGCGGCTGTCGGCAGTCCTGTCAGGCTTTCGGTCTCGCTGTTGCCGCCATCTCTTATGTCCTGGCCTTCCACATCGGAAGGGATGCTGATGCCGTCCGCTGTGAGCATGGCGGGAATATAGTTGTCATAGTAGTTGACGGTGAGCAGATCCGAATCGGATGCGGTATGGCCCTCGGGAAACGCCAAGTCATTGGAATAATAAACTGTGATACCGTTCTGGGTGAACTGAGCGGATGTGATTTCGTTGTTGCTTCCCATTCCTTCGACAGCTTTTTGAATATTTTCCCTGCGGTCGTCTGAGCGGTACAGTCCGGTGTACAAAACCCTTCCGAATTTGTCGTATTTGGTAAACGCCCATGCTTTTCCCGTCATGCCCGAAGGAAATTTAAAGGTGGTTTTACGCATCTCGCCGTCCTGGGTGGCTACCAAACGGTTTTGTTTGTCATAGACCATATATTCGGCCTCTTTTCCGGGCAGTTTCTTTTCGATCAGCCGGTTGCGTTCATCGTACTTGTAAAGATAACAAAGATTCTCAATGATTGTTGTACCCAGGCCTATTTTTTCGGCAGCCAATGGCGGGATGACCATCACCGGCTCACTGACCTTTACGATGGTGTATGAGCCTTGAG
>JAQVEI010000385.1 GCA_028697695.1 Lentimicrobiaceae bacterium | reverse complement strand
GAATGTGGTAAACTCACAATCGGATGTAGCCAAACGTGAACAGGAAATCCGCAACATGAGCCTTGTTTACAAAGAGATAGAGGATGAAATTTTACCTCCGCTGCGTCGCGTAGAAATTAAGGTAAACTGTTTCGAGCCCAAGAAAACCGACGAACAAATTGCCATGTATGCTACCAGCGATGCTAAGATGCTCGACAACAAAGAGTTATTGTATGCTGCTACCCTTACCGAAGACACGGATACCAAACTGCGCATCTATCAGACAGCAACCACACAGTTCCCCAACGACTGGAGAGGCTATAACAATGCTGCCTACTACGAATTGCAAGCCAACAATCTGGGTGAAGCCGCCGTTCATTTGAATAAGGCCGACCAGATAGAACCCAACAACATGGCAGTGACCAACAACCTTGGCGCACTTTCATCCAAAAAGGGTGATTACAAAAATGCTGCAGTTCAGTATAACAAAGCTAAAAACCTGGGAGCTGACGTTAATTACAACATGGGAATTACCTTGTTGGCTGCCGGTAAATATGATCAGGCCATTAGCATGATGGGCAGCAAAAAATGTAACAGCAACGTTGCTCTTGCTCAGATTATGACCGAAAAATATGATGAAGCAAATGCATCTCTGAAATGTGCTCCTGAATCAGCTCATAACTATTACCTGATGGCTGTAGCCCACTCAAGAAAAGGCAATGTAGATATGATGATGGAAAATCTGCAGAAGGCATTTGAACAGGATGCAACCCTGAAAGCCAAGGCTGCTGAAGACAGAGAATTTATTAAATACTTCTCAAACCCGGAATTCATCAATCTGGTTAAATAAAGAATAATACACCTAACAAAAAGCCGGCAAATTTTGCCGGCTTTTTTTATGAGCTATAGCCTTATAAAATACTGGATATAATATAATTCAATCCTAAAATTAAAGACTATATACGCGCTTATACTTTCAGGATAAATTCCAGGGTTTACACATAAAAAAGTACTCCATCCTAAAAACAATTTTAAGCTTACCATTTTAAGAGGATAATTTTCAGGGTTTTGGTTGTAGAAAGAGTTTCGAAAGTAAAGAATGCCGGCAACAGAATACGGGCTGATTATGTTTCTCTGGATACAGACCTAAGTATAAAATTAGCCGTTGCAAGGGTCATAAAAACAGGCAGGACGGTTCCACGCCAATACATACGTGAAATGAATAGGGACGTTAGTAACCTGATTCCTGAATTGCTACGTTCAGTGATTGATGAATTATACCTATGGGACACGAATATTAGCGGCAGTCCGAGGTTAATTCTTTAACGGATCAATGGCAAAATAACCATTACAAATCGTGAACTTTATAATAAATTTCTGAAAAAATCAAAATACGAGTTTTGAGGTATTGTAATTATCAGAATTAAATAATAAATTTGCTGTTGATAATAATTTAAGCGTATGGAAAAATTTGGACTAAGGAACGATTACAATAGCATGTCCCTTGACCGTGAGGAAATATTACTTTACCTTTCATTAGGTAAGCGGACCCCACAGAATGAATCAGAAAAACAAATGTTGAAGGAAATAAAAGAAATTCATGATAGGGGACTAATCGTTGATATTCCTTTTAACGATTAGTATTCGAGATAGCAAAGTAAGGGGCCGGAGACAATCAATTGAAATGGTTGCCTCTTTTTTTTGTCCTACTTTTTATAAATGGAAAGATTTATTTTTAAAATAAGATTCTTTTCTTTGCATTTTTAGTGATTGCGTATTATTTATGGCGGTGAAACCTTTAAACAGTAACCGTATAATAATGCATTTGTAGTGAAAGAAGAACCACAGAGGCACAAAGGACACAAAGAAATATCTATGCGCTCTGCGCCTTTATGGTGAAAACACGAAGAAATCTTTGTGAACTCTGTGCATTTTTAGTGAAAAAGAACCAAACAATTGAGCTTGCAAAAAAACTGAAAGCCCTTGCAGATGGGGCGTTAGAGGGGAAAAGCATCAGTCGCTCCAACACAAATCATGCAAGGGATTAACAATCAATGTTGGTATCTGGAGCAATGCCGGTAAATTCCCATGAATTTATCCTGTTAAGCAGGACTCATTCTATTGAGTTACCAAAATCTAAACTTCCTCAAACATCAATAAAAAGCGATCTTATTGATATAAAACACATAGATATTTTTTCGGTTATCAATGTAATTATTCTTAATGTTTTGATAACCATAGATGATAAAATAATCGTTATACCAGGACTCGATATGGCTGTTGCTATCCTGTGCAATTCTATCGCGTGGGCTTAGGGTTGCTATATCGGCAGTTGATAATGGGTCAAGGGTAACGTTTTTATCAATTACTTTAGATACAATCTTACCTTCTGAAACATAGGATAGCACCATATCATCCCCATCATTCCATGACATAACTTTTTTACTCAGGTTTTGTGTTAGCACGCCCCGAATTTCCAAATCATTGTTCCATATCAGTTGTCCATTTTTATCGAAGCCGGCAACAAAAGTGGTAAGATAGCGGAAACCCTCAAAAACGGAGTAGGAAGACGGATATGGCCGGCCATAATAATCATATACCATAGTTGTAACAGTGCGATACTCGGGATAATAGGCTTCGGCCAGGAAGCGAAATTCATCCTTGTATGCTACCACTTCGTGAGCCAGAATGTCAAAATCGGTGCCTGAACTCAAACTCCGGTTTCGGTTCGACTGCAATGAACCAATATCGGTACGACGCAAATGTCGGTAAAACTCGATAAACTGGCTAAATTCATAAAAATTTGTTGCTACTTCCTGGTTGTTTTTTATCATAATACTGAAAAAACCTATAGAAGCAACACCAATAGTTTCAGTGCCCTGATACTTGCGCACCTGACTGCTTCTTCCATATGAGCCAATAATAAGTTCCGTATTGTCATCCACTTTTTTCGCAAAAGCGGTATTTATCATATTGTTGTTGTCGAACTTGCTCAGTTGTATGGTATTAAGTATAACACCCGACTGATTGATCTTAACCAGATAATAGGCCCTGTTTTTGGCTGATCCTAAAGTACGCAGTACCGTGAGAATGGTGCCTGATTCATCGATGGTGATGGAAGCAACACTTACTTTTCCACTTACTCCCGGATTAATGGCTGTAATTTCTCCCGAGCCAAAACGATAGCCCAAAAGCAAGGATTCATCATTTTTAATATTAATTCCGGCTATCGCGTAATTATTGCCTGTTGCAAAGTAGGCCATACCCGACTTTTCAGGTGTGGTAAAGGTTGCCTGAGTTTGTTTTTTATTTTTTAAATCGGTATCAATAATTCTCAGGTTATTTTCATTCGAACTTTTACGCGACTGCATAAAACAAACCAAATGGCCGTTACTGTACAATGCTTCTTCGAGATAAAAACCTTTGGGCAATGCATAAGTATTGCGCCACACTTCTTTCAGGTCTTTATCAAACAAAGCGGTAACCCACAGCATTTGCTGATTTTGATCCATTTCGGAACTTAAAAAAATAAGCAT
>JAQVEI010000384.1 GCA_028697695.1 Lentimicrobiaceae bacterium | reverse complement strand
CAGCTCGCCTGGCGTCAAAGTCTGGCCAAAGATATTCTTTATGCAGGCTTGCCTATGGATGCCGACAAGGATAACAGCAGTATGTTATCACTTGATTATGCGGTGAATGGCTTAACTCCCCTTGTTAAATCATTGAAAATTAAAGGGTATGGCAGCTATGTCGACCACGAGATGTCCAATACCAACCGTCCGGCATACCAGGCTGTTCATGCTGTTTCGCCGGTTACAGCAAGAGTGATGGGGGCACGCTCCGAAATGGGTATGCAATTGTTTGCAGGTAATCTGCTGTATGCAGGCGTGGATTTCAGGCATGTTGCCAAAGAAGGTTACCGTGAGCGACTGGTATTTAAAAATACCTGTACCGGAGAGGTGTTTGAAGTACCCAAACAATTTTTTGACAATACCTGGCAGGATTCCTACCAGAACGACCTTGGAATATTCCTGGAGAATAAATATGAGTTTTCATCCACGCTTTTCTGGACACTGGGAGTGAGGTCAGACTTCATCAGTTATGGTATTAACGATCCTGTAACAGGGTTTAAAGAACACTACAACAACCAAATAACCCCCGGATCCCGCATGGATGTTTCCGCTACAACTTCATTTACCTGGTTTTTACCCAAAGGGTATGGTTTTTTTGTAGCAGCAGCCAGATCAACGCGTGCTCCCGAATTGTCTGAGTTGTTTATCAACCATCTGAGCATAGGCATAGATGCCTATGAATACCTTGGAAATCCAAACCTGAAATCGGAAGTAAACAATCAGTTCGATATACGCCTGGAAAAGAAGGCAGGCGGTTTAACTTTATTTGCTGATGTCTTCTATGCCTATATCCAAAATTACATATCTGCTTCTGTAGATACAACCATCCTCAGAATTTATACTCCCTGCCAGGAGCCAAAATACACCAAGGTATTTAATAACATTAGCAAAGCTGCCTTAACGGGTTTTGAAACGGGGTTGAACTGGCAAATTAAAGAGGCCTTCACCTATTCCCTGTCTGTTTCCTATACCTATGGTGAGAACCTGAGCTGGAAGGAGCCTCTACCTGAAATCACCCCTTTAACTGTTCAAACCTCCCTGGCATACAAAAGCGATAAATTCGATACCCGCCTACATGGCCGCTTCGTTAATGAGCAAAGCAGGGTGTCAGCCAGCTTTGATGAAACAAAGACAGCAGGTTTTGCCGTATTCGATTTTTATGCAGCATACACACTCTGGCAATCCTTTGACATTATGCTCAATGTGCGTAATATTTTTGACACCAATTACGTTGAACACCTGAGCCGGGCATACAAGGCAATGGATATAAGCAGTTTGTATTATGAACCGGGAAGAAGCATTAACTTTGGGCTTAAATACAGATTTTAATGTCAGCAGGATGTTCCTGCTGAAATCAATATAAATGAAATTTTAATTTCCCAATTATGAATAAAGAAAAAAAAAGCATTAAACGTCGTGAATTTTTGAAAGGGAGCCTTGTTGCAACCGGGGCACTTGCAATATTTGGGACTGGCGCTTTTGTTTTGGATAAGGAATCGGCTGCAAACGTACCCAGAGAGAATCATTTACGTCCACCCGGTGCAATAGACGAAGACAATTTTTTATACGGATGCATCAAGTGCGGGTTATGTGTTCAGATATGTCCGGTACAGGCCATTAAACTTTCGGGTGCGAAAGAGGGGCTTGCTTTTGGTACACCATATATTGAACCGCGCCAGCAGCCCTGTGATTTTTCGTGCGATGCGCTTCAGTGTATTGAAACCTGTCCCACTGCCGTATTGAATTTTGTGCCATTTAAGGAGGCAGGTTTAAAAGCAGTAGAAGAAGCCGCTGCTCAGCCCGGTGTAGATATGTCGCAGGTGAATCCTTTTGAAATTCAAAAGGTGGCAATGAAGCAGGAGGTGAGAATGGGCAAAGCAAGTGTAAACAAAAGCACTTGTCTTGCTCACCGTGAGCAGGGTTTCAAGGGGATATCGAGAGGCTCGGAATTCAAGGGAATCTATCGTTCTCCCGATGATGCGAATGCGTCAGCGAGCCCGTTAAACGAAAGGGAATTCGACCGGGAAATATGCAACCTGTGCATTACCGAATGCCCCATTGGCGAAAAGGCCATATACCAAAAGTTAAGCCGTAGCGGTAAACTCGTACCTCATGTGTTGGATGGATGTACCGGCTGTGGAGTATGCCAGATGGTTTGTCCCACCGAAAATGCCAGTATAGTTGTTGAACCTTATTAAATCGCCAGCTTATGTTATCAGAATATTTCTCAAACGGAAAAAACAAAGAACCATTACCGCCCAAACCAGTGGAAGATATGCCTCATTCGCGCGCGGGGCTTAGTTTTAAGGCATGGCGCGATGCCCGTAAGAAGAACCACAAAATGAGGAACATCCGCTGGACGGTACTGGTGTTCATGAATCTGCTCTTCGTGGTTTCGTTTGTCCTGGATCTGGCTATACTCGAAGGCTCACTCAGTGGTTCACGGCTGGTGGGGTTTTATCTGATGGACCCTTTTAACAGTTTACAACTGTTGGCCATCTCATCCACCACAGGTTACCTGGCCATGCTTACCATGAATTTTTGGATAGGTGTAATCACCATCCTTCTGTTTTGGTTTATACTTGGGGGGCGAACCTTTTGCTCCTGGATGTGCCCCTATCATATTTTGGCCGAATGGGCTGAAAAAGTACATAACTATTTGATAAATAAAAAGAAGATTAAAGAACACAACTATAATGTAATGTTACGTTTTGTTTTTATGGTGGGTTTTATTCTTCTGGCTGTGCTCACAACCAACCTGGTGTTCGAGAATCTGAACGTGGTAGGTATCATCTCCAAAGCGCTCATTTACGGCCCCAGCCTGCTGTTGCTCTGGGTGTTGGCAATTATTCTGTTCGAGGTGTTTGTTAGTAAGCGCTTCTGGTGCAGGTATGTATGTCCAATTGGAGCTACCTACAGCCTGGTCGGCAAACTGTCGCCGGTTGCCGTAAAATTCGAACTCGATAAGTGCGGCTACTGTCTTGAATGTCATAAAGTATGCCTTGTGCCACACGAATTATGGTTCGTAAAGCGGGGCGCCGCTACTCAGGAAGTTCATTTTGTGGGCTCTGACTGTACTCGTTGTGGCCTGTGCGTGGATGTTTGCCCGGGTAAGGCACTTAACTACTCCGTAAGAGGCGCCTCAGCTATCATGTAAATTAACTTTAAAAATATGACTGAACCTTCTGATACGCCCATCATTCAAATCCGAAATCTTTCCAAGGCTTTTAAACAACAGACTGTTATTGATAAGTTGAGTGTAGATCTGAACGGCAATGATCGCATTGCACTAATCGGGCAAAATGGCGCGGGAAAAACTACACTCATCCGGTGTATACTCGGGCAGTATAACTATGATGGCGAATTGAACGTAATGGGTATGAACCCCCGAAAATCGAGAAAACTCATACTGCAGGAAATTGGGTTTGTGCCTCAAACACCGCCGCCAATAAAGCTTACCGTCAAAGAACTGGTAA
>JAQVEI010000383.1 GCA_028697695.1 Lentimicrobiaceae bacterium | reverse complement strand
AGCCACCAGCTCAAAGCTTTCGGCAAACAATGGTCCAATAATCAGATGCTTACCGCTAAGCTTACCCGAGTTGATAATTTGTTTTGTTTTGCTGGTGCCATTCCCCGCATCGCAATCCAGTACATCTACTTCCAGTTTTATGCCCAATTGGACGGCTGCATCCAATCCAATGAGTGCGCCCTGGTAAAACTGTATGAAATCAAACGAAGGGTATTCATCCGGCGAGGGCAATTCAGCAGTTGCTGTAACATTAATCTCATCCGTTTTTTCCAACGCAAAAGGCAGCAGCAGCACTACTTTAAACACTCTTGTCTCTTCTCCCGGTGTGCATGGTACTTTGGCTGGCTGTGTAGCCGGCTGATGGATGTCGCGACCAAGAACAACCGTATCAGGCGGGGATTTTATACCTGCATTCTGGTCTTTAGCAGGCTTCACCGGTATGCGGAGTACTTCACCCTTGCGCAAAACACCCCCCGTTCCGGGGTTAAGCCTGAGTATCTCGCTGGCCGGCACATCATATTTGCGGGAGATGCTATAGAGGGTTTCTTTGCGCTCTACATGATGTTCAATGTTTTTTACAGGTTCCTGCTGAGCTGTTGACACAGTTTTTTGTGGCTGCCCCGCTATCGTCTCCTGCCGGGTGGATGCCGGGGTTTGAGCTGATGAAGCAGCGGCAGGCACCATTATTTGCTGGCCTTCTTTCAATCCTTCACTTAAAACGGGGTTTAAGCGAATCAATTCATCTACGGTGGTATTGAACTGACGGGCAATACCATAAAGTGTCTCTTTTGGCTGAACATTGTACATCGCGTATCCCGGTTTGCCCTCCACTGATGTGATGGCTCCCGGTGCCCTGCTTTCAGTCTCCGGAGCTGATTCTGCAGTAACGGGTGGGATGATGATGATTTGACCAATTCTTAAGGTGTCCACCCCTGGGTTGGCCTCAAGCAACTGTTTAACAGGAATCTTATACATTCGCGATAAAGCGTACCAGGTTTCTTTGGGCTCAATGGTGTGGGTGGTTTTACTGTCAGCACTCTTTAGCGCTGAAGCTGCCGCTTTAGCATTCTCACCTGCTACCGGGGCTGGTTCTGCGGTTTTCCGGGGTGAATCCACCTGACCATAGGGAATCATAATTATCTGGTAGGCTTTGATTATTTCCGGAGCTTCCGGATTGGTGGCCTTAATCTGCTCTATACTCACACCATATGCCCGCGATAATGTCAACAGCGTTTCCCCCGGTTCCACGAAATGAATGTAAACTTTCTGCCCACGGTAAGTTTCAATAATATCAGAAATTTTAACCTTTTGCTCTTGTGCAAAGGCTTGAGGCGATAACAGCAAAAGAATAATTATAAAAGAAATCAGTTTTTTCACCTTAACATATTTTAATGGATACGTCAACAACTATTCCCATTCGATGGTTGCCGGCGGTTTTGAACTGATGTCATAAACCACCCGGTTTACGCCTTTCACCCGGTTGATGATTTCATTGGATACTTTGGCAAGGAAACCATAAGGCAGATGCGACCAATCGGCAGTCATGCCATCGGTTGAGCTTACAGCACGCAAGGCAATTACATATTCATATGTTCGTTCATCACCCATTACTCCAACCGATTTTACCGGAAGCAAAACAGCAGCAGCCTGCCACACCTCCTGATACAATCCACTGGATTTTAATGCGTTAATAAAAACAGCATCTGCTTCCTGAAGCATACCGACTTTTTCAGCAGTAACTTCACCCAAAATGCGGATTCCAAGACCCGGGCCCGGAAAGGGATGCCGGTTAAGTATAGCTGGGGTTATTCCCAGACTGTGTCCTACCCGCCGTACTTCATCTTTGAACAAAGTGTTGAGCGGTTCCACCACCTTTAGTTTCATGTAATCGGGTAAGCCTCCCACATTATGATGGGATTTAATTGTGGCCGACGGCCCGTTTACCGAAACCGATTCAATAACATCAGGGTATATGGTGCCCTGGGCAAGCCATTTTACATCACGTATGGCATGCGCTTCCTGATCAAAAACATCAATAAATGTTTTTCCTATGGCTTTACGTTTTAGCTCGGGATCACTTATACCGCTAAGGGCAGAGAGGAATTGTGCTTTTGCATCTACGCCTTTCACATTAAGCCCCATGTGTTTGTAAGATTCAAGTACCGTGGCAAATTCGTCTTTGCGCAACAGGCCGTTGTCAACGAAGATACAATGCAGATTGTTTCCAATGGCTTGATGGAGTAAAACAGCAGCTACCGTTGAATCTACCCCACCCGAAAGGCCAAGGATAACTTTATCGCTGCCAAGGGCGTTTTTTAGTTGTGCAACCGTGACTTCAACAAACGAAGCAGGGGTCCAATCCTGTTTACAGCCGCAAATACCTACAACGAAATTGTGCAGCAACTTTCCTCCTTCGGTGGTGTGATATACTTCAGGATGAAACTGAATGCCCCACACGGGCTGGTGCGCAAGCTGATATCCGGCAATGGCTACATCCGAAGTGCTTGCTATTACATTAAAATTATCTGGTTTGTGTAATATTGTATCGCCATGCGACATCCACACCTGGCTTAGCCGGTTTATTCCCGCCAGTAGGGGGTTGCTTTGATCAATAAAGGTGAGGTTGGCACGCCCGTACTCTCTGCTGTTGGAAGGTAAAACTTCCCCGCCAAGGGTATGTGCCAGATATTGTGCCCCATAACATATGGCCAACAATGGCAGTTTCCCCTGAATGCCGGATAAATCCGGGTTTGGAGCCTGCTCGTCGCGAACCGAAAAAGGACTTCCCGATAATATCACCCCCTTAACAGCGGAGAGATCATCGGGAATTTTGTTAAAAGGATGAATTTCGCAATACACGTTTAGCTCCCTCACCCTGCGGGCTATAAGCTGGGTATACTGGGAGCCGAAATCGAGAATAAGTATGGTTTCCTGCATGGGACAAAGATATAAAAAAGGTAGATGTACAGATGAGAATATTGTGCTCCTGAAATGTTGAAGTATAAAATCATTAATCCGTTTACTGCATCCACCAGCAGTAAACAGATTAATCGCATCCTTTGGTTAAAAATGAAAGATAAGTAGATTACCTGGATTAACGTTTATATCACAAGCGCCTTTTAAGTGAAAACATCAAAAATAGCTTAGCAAATGTTTGAGTAACCAGAAAGGAATTTCCAGATATCGAACAGCCTTTTGGTGGCCAAATTGTTTGCTATCATAGGGCGCACATGCACCGGTAGTGAGAAAATTTTAATCCTATGCGTAAGTAAATCGAATAATATGCTCAAGAGTTAATGCAAGTTGATGAAAAAACACGATTGTGCTGAACATCTTTAAAGAAAAATACTTTATATCAACATCAGCAAACAGGTTGTAAATCAAATAAAATCGATAAACGAAAATGGCACATAAACACATATCCATCTATGGTGCATTGTTCGCCAATCTGGCCATAGCTATTATGAAATTTATTGCGGCATCCATTACCCGAAGTTCGGCGATGCTTTCTGAGGGTATT